>JBKQQE010000559.1:0-5413 GCA_052326245.1 Xanthobacteraceae bacterium
GAACCAAACCACACTAGAATCATAGATTTCTAGTGTCCTTTCGAATCCGAAGTTCGCTCTGGAGCACGCTGCAAAATCAAGCGAACTTCGGATTCGGGACACCAGGACCGGACGGCATTGTAGACAGGGATGGCGGCAGGCGACAGCCATTGTCGGTGGGCGTCGGCGGCGCGGCGAAGGGGCCGGTCGCCGCCGGGTCGTGGGCCGCGGGGTGGTCGCCCTCGCCACAGGCGTTAACACCATCGACACCGGTTTTGGCTAGGGTCGAACCATGAGTGATTCGCTGGAACGGCTCTATGCAGCGGTCCTGGCGGCCAAGGATCTCGATCCCGCCGTCTCTCGAACCGCGCGCCTGTACCAGCGCGGTCCGGCCAAGATGGCGAAGAAGCTCGCCGAGGAGGCCATCGAGGTGGCGATCGACGCGGTCGCCGGGATCCCGGACGCCGTGGTGCGGGAAAGCGCCGACCTGCTCTACAATATGACGGTCCTGTGGGCCGCGGTGGGCGTGCGGCCGGCCGAGGTCTGGGCCGAAATGGAGCGGCGCGAGCGCCTGCTCGGGATGGCCGAAAAGCTGCCCAAGAGCGCCATCAAGGCCCATGCCAAATTGACAAAACGCTCCGCGCCAAGCATCGGTAACCGACCGATCGTCGCGATCGAGGGTGGGCGCCTGCGCAAGCAGCGCTGAACGGCTGCCCCGCACCCTCCCGTCGCCCTGTTCAATCTAGCGGTTCCCGAAGCGTCCTGACGGTGGACACATTCGCAGGACGTGGTTCCTCGCCCATGCTGAGACGTATCTACGACTGGTGCATTGCTGCCGCCGACAAGCCTTACGCGCTCTGGATCATCGGCGCGGTGTCGTTTGCCGAGAGCTCGTGCTTTCCGCTGCCTCCGGACATCATGCTGATCCCGATGTCGCTGGCGCGCCCGAACCGGGCGGCGCTGTACGCCCTGGTCTGCACGCTGACGTCGGTCGCGGGGGGCATCGTCGGCTACGCGATCGGCGCGCTGCTCTACGATTCCGTGGGGCAGTGGCTGATTCATATCTATGGGCTTGGCGACAAGGTAGAGGTGTTCCGTGCCGGCTATGCCAAATGGGGCGCGGTCATCATCCTGCTCAAGGGCGTGACGCCGATTCCCTACAAGCTCGTCACCATCACGTCGGGCTTCGCCGGCTACAGCCTGCCGCTGTTCGTGCTGTTTTCACTGATCACGCGCGGCGCTCGCTTCTTCATCGTCGCCCTGGTCCTGAACCGCTACGGCGAGGTGATCCGCACCCAGATCGAAAAGCGGCTGACGCTGTGGGTGTCGCTGTTCGCGGCCCTGCTGCTGGTCGGATTCATCGTTGCGATCAGGATGATGTGAGCGGTTTGCCGCGTTGCGTGGTTGCGGATGTTCCGCGCGGCCGAAACAGCGCTTCCCTGGGCCGCCGTCCGCGCTAAGGTGGCGCGTGCGAGAATCCCGGCCAGCGACGGATCCACCGACGAGCCATGACCATGCCGCGTGAAATGTTCCGCAGCGTGCGGTGGTCGCCGCCCGATGCGGCCGGGCCCGCGGCGAGGTCGGGTCTGACCGGGCCGATGCTCGCGGTGATGGCGGGCTTGGTCCTGAATTGTGTCGTGGCGTGGCCGGGCCGGTCGCAAACAGCTCCGTCCCCGCCCCCGCAGGCGCCGCCTGCGGCCGCGCAGCCCGCGCCGGAACCGGCGATGCCGGCCCGCCGGCCCGGTCTGGTCGACGAGCTCCAGAAGCTGTTGCCGGGGCCGCTGCAATCCTGGCCCTCGATCGGTTCGCCCCAGGAGACCATCGAGGACCTGAATCAGCGCGCCCGGGATGCGGGCGACAATTTGTCGCGTTTTTCCAAGCAGCAGGTGGTGGCCGGCCGGGTCAAATGCCCGCTGGCGGCCAATGGCGCGCCGGACTGCAAGGTCGCCGCCGACCGGCTGTGCACCGACAACGGCTTCAAGGGGGGCCGCAGCATCGATTCCGATTCCGCCGAGAACTGTCCGGCAAGCGTCATTCTGTCCGACAAGCCGCCGGAGCCGGCCAACTGCCAAGTCGAGAATTTCGTGATCCGCGCGCTCTGTCAGCGCTGAGCCGCGGCGCTCGCGCCGCCCGCCCATGCCGATTTGCGCGATTGCATTTGGTTCCGCGGTTCTGGCATCGTGCCGGTCCATTCCTGGCGGCCCCCGCGGCCGGCAATGTCCGACAAAGGGATTTCTCGATGAGCATGCCCGTTCTGTTCAAGGGCCGACTTTCGCTGCCGGTGATCGGTTCGCCGCTGTTTATCGTCTCCAATCCGGATCTGGTGATCGCGCAGTGCAAGGCGGGAATTGTCGGCTCCTTTCCCGCGCTGAACGCGCGCCCGGCCGCGCTGCTCGACGAATGGCTGGCGCGCATCATCGAAGAACTCGCCGCCTATGACCGGGCGCATCCGGAGCGGCCGTCGGCGCCGTTTGCGGTCAACCAGATCGTCCACAAGTCGAACAACCGGCTCGACCAGGACCTCGCGCTTTGCGAGAAATACAAGGTGCCGATGGTGATCACCTCGCTCGGCGCGCGCGAGGAGCTCAATCAGGCGGTTCACGGCTGGGGCGGCATCGCCTTCCACGACGTGATCAACCAGAAATTCGCCCACAAGGCGGTGGAGAAGGGCGCCGACGGCCTGGTGCTGGTGGCGGCCGGCGCCGGCGGACATGCCGGCACGATTTCGCCGTTCGCCTTCGTCGCGGAAACCCGCAAGTGGTTCGACGGGCCGGTGGCGCTGTCGGGCGCGATCGGCAACGGCCGCGCGATCCGCGCGGCGCGCGTGCTCGGCGCCGATTTCGCCTATATCGGCTCGGCCTTCATCGCCACCGCCGAGGCGAACGCGGTCGATACCTACAAGGGCATGATCACGGCGTCCGGCGCCGAGGACATCGTGTACTCGAACCTCTTCACCGGCGTGCACGGCAACTACCTCAAGCCGTCGATCGTCGCCGCCGGCATGGATCCGGACAATCTGCCGCTCTCCGATCCCTCGAAGATGAATTTCGGCACCGACGCCAGCGGCGAGCGCGTCAAGCCGAAGGCCTGGAAGGAAATCTGGGGCAGCGGGCAGGGCATCGGCAGCATCGAGAAGGTCTTGCCGGTGGCCGAACTGGTCGCGCGCTTCAAGGCCGAATACGACGCCGCGGTCGATCCGCCGCTGTGATCACGCTGCTTCGAGGCCGCGTGCCGGCGGCCATGGGTTCATCAGGCCGATCCGACGTATGACCGCGGCTCCGACCAGCGCGATCTTTCGTGTCGAGGGCGATCGCGTGCTGACCAGCCCGCTCGCCGGCGGCCCGTGGGATCCGCGCGCGCAGCACGGCTCGCCCCCGGCGGCGCTGGTGGCCTGGATCGCCGACACGCTGCCGGCGCCGGTGCCGATGCAGGTGGCGCGGCTGACCATCGACCTGATGCGGCCGGTGCCGGTCGGCCCGCTCAGATTCGCCAGCGAGATCGTGCGAGAGGGCCGCAAGATCCAGCTTTGCGTGGTGCGGCTGTTCGCCGGGGACGTCGAGGTGGTGCGCGCCCAGGTGCTGCGGATCCGGACGCTGGCCGTCGACATTCCCGACATCGCGGCGACGCCGCCGCTCGACGTTCCCGGGCCGGATCAATGCAGCGATGACGCCGGCGATCCGTTGCGCAACGCCTTCCTCGGTACCATGTCGATGCGGCCCGCGTTCGGGCGTTTCATCGAACAGGGGCCCGCCGCGATCTGGTTTCGCGCCAACATGCCGTTGATCGAGGGCCAGCCGCTGTCGCCGCTGCTGCGCGCGGTGATCGCCTCGGATTTCTGCAACGGCGTGTCGCCGATGCTGGACTTCGGTGTCTGGACCTTCATCAATGCCGACCTCACGATCAACCTCGCGCGCCAACCGGTCGGCGACTGGATCCTGGTGAATGCGCAATCCTGCGCCGGTCCCGACGGCGCGGGGCTGGCGATGGCGCGGCTTGGCGATGCGCGAGGCTATTTCGGGCGGGTGATCCAGACGCTGGTGGTCGAGCCGAGACGCTAACTCGCCAATAGGCCCCTCTTTGTCATGGCCGGGCTCCACGTCCTGCTTTGCTGAGCCGCCGTTAAGACGTGGATGCCCGCGACAAGCGCGGGCATGACGAGCAATACCACGATGGTCTTGTTTTGTTGTCCGCATTCCGAGTCAGATTCTCGGGGTGATTATGATCTCGCCGTACTCAGCGCTTGGTTTCGCGGCAGCTCGCCAGCTCGGCTTCTTCCCTGGAGCAGAACCAGCGGTCGCCGCTGTCGGGCTGCATGGATACCCGCGCGTACCAGCGGCCTCCCGGCATGTGATAGATGCAGGTCCCGGAGCGGTTGACGTGGGCCTTGATGGCGCAGTCCGGCGAGGGCGGCGTCGCGGCCGCGTGGCCGTGCAGCAGGATCGCGTGCGATGCCGGCGGCGGGGTCAGCGCGCCCAGCGTCGGGGCCTGGGCGTTGCGCCGGTGCCATTCCGGCGGGGCGATGAAGGCGCCGACCCAAAGCCCGGCCTTGGCGGATTTCGCCGCGGCTTCGTCGGACTCGTAGTCGTGCGATCCCCGCACCGCGATCGCCCAGCCGGCGCCCACCAGCCACTTGGCGATGTCCTCGTTGCCAACGGTGCACCTGGCCGGCACGCGGCCGTGGTGATCGGCGTGCGCGGTGGTCTGACAGGACCAGGGTTGGTTGCCCACATGTTTGGCCAGTTCGTCGCGCGCCGAAAGCCCGCAGGTCCAGCGCGCCGCAGCTGCATCGAGGCAAAGCTGATCGAGGCCGGGCGCCGCGGTTGCGTTGAGATGCAGCCTGGTCTTGCCGATGGCCACGGTGTCGCCGCTGATGACATGGGGGACGCCGGCAACCTCGGCGGCGCCAGCGACGCCTTGCGCGGCGAGCACAAACGCGACAGCGGTCAGAGCTCTCTTCAGCATCGCGGCTCCAGAGTTGGGGTCGACACTCCGCAGAGGACGGCCGTGTTGCGCGCAGGTCGGATGCTGCTCAAGTCGGTGGTCCAGGTCAGCCGAAATGTCAGCCGAAAGGCCGACCGCCATTGCGATGCGGACCCGCGGCCGAGTCAAGGGCGGCGAGGTCAAGAAACGGTGTAATTTGCAGGCAGGATCGGCCGAGGGTTGCCGGCTTGTTGTCGCGGCGCCACGACAGGCGCCCGATCAGAGCATCGCGACCATGTCTTCCATGCCGATCATGCGCGCCAGCATGACGATCTCGGCTTTCTGGTCGGGGCGCATCTGCATCAGGAACGGCATCGCGGCATTCTTCAGGCGCTCCACCTCGGGGCTCGAGACGTCGACCGCCATCGCGGCTCCGTGCGCCTTCCGGTTCGCCTCGTTGATCTGCCGCGCAACCGCGCGCAGCGAAACTTCGATTTCCGGCCAGTAGGGCTGC
>JBKQQE010000560.1:0-4692 GCA_052326245.1 Xanthobacteraceae bacterium
GTACGGCATAAGGTCCACCTTGCAGCCACTACGTGCACGCAATTAAATTACATCGCGCGACTGTCAGCGTTGCTCTCGAATCGGATTGCACAAGGGTGTCTCGCGCAACCGCCGTCGCGCCGTTGCCATCAATCGGGAACGCGCCACTCCGCGGTCCTTTAGGCATCACAAAACCCCTGTGTACAATTCACACATAGTGATTCGCGGTTAAAAAGTCTACACCATATTTCTGTAAACCATTGATGGCGCGAGTTTTTCTCTGTTCATTTTCAAAATTCTTACGCCAGTGCAGCCACCTACAGGTTAATGGGGCTGGCAAGAATTGTTCCACGGTTTCCCCGAAATTCACCGGTCGTCCCGATTGATTTCCCACAGCATGTACTGCCCCGGTCCCTGATCGCACCGGACGGCGCCGTTTTCCCGCTGGAGCCGGAGTGCGACCCCGACCCGTTTTGTCATCAGCCGCAACAGCCGCTGATCGCTCTTATCCAGCGCCCTCTCGACAAGTAGCTGTAGGGCGATATCCCGGCTTGTAAGCGGCTCTGCGGCCTGCCTGAGAATGCTCAGGATCAGGCGAGACATCTGGCCCCGATTTGACCAGTCCGAAGGCGGCCGGAATCCCTTCGGCTTGATGGCCTCAACCCGGAAGTCCGGGTCAAACTGGACAATGGTCGCGTCCAAGTTTTCGAGGTCTAGGACCATCTTCCGAAGGGCCTCATGAGCCGCCTCAATCTGGCCAGCCAGTTCCGCTCGGCGCTTCACCAGTCCGTTCAAGACAAATTCGTTCATTTTTGGTCAGCAGCTTCGAGTTCTTCAACGATCATTTCGGCCGTCAGAGCAGCATTCGCTTCCGTGCTGGCGATCCCGCTCCATATGACTTTGCCATCCTTGAGAACCTGCCATCCATATCCTTCTGGGGGCGACGGGAACACATACGTTTCATAAGACATGGGAGCACCTCCAATAGGAAGGTTAGCAAAACAGGCAGCATCGCCCCATATCTAGTAAGGTGAGTTTGCTACCTAATGCCGAGCAGTTCGGGCGGCGACAGCGGCGGCAGGATCGAGGGCAGCCGCGCCGCCAGCATCGACTTGCCGGCGCCGGGCGCCCCGATCATCAGCAAATGATGGCCGCCGGCGGCGGCGACCTCCAGCGCGCGCTTGGCGCTCTCCTGGCCCTTGATGTCGCGCAGGTCGACGTGGCCGGGTGCCGCGGCGCGGATCTTCGGCTGCGGCCGCGACAACAGCTGCGTGCCCTTGAAATGGTTGGCGAGCTGGATCAGCGAGCCGGCGGCGAGAATGTCCTGGGTGTCGGGGCTCGCCCACGCGGCTTCCGCGCCGCAGCCGGCCGGGCAGATCAGCCCCTCGTCGCGGGAATTGGCGCCGATCGCCGCCGGCAGCACGCCGGCGACGGAGGCAATGGAGCCGTCGAGGCCGAGCTCGCCGAGCACGGTGTAGCCCGCGAGCGCGTCGGGCGGGATGGCGCCGATCGCGGCCATCAGGCCGAGCGCGATCGGCAGGTCATAGTGGCTGCCTTCCTTGGGCACGTCGGCGGGCGCGAGGTTGACGGTGATGCGCCGCGCCGGCAGCGCCAGCCCCGACGCGATCAGCGCCGCGCGCACCCGCTCGCGCGCTTCCGACACCGCCTTGTCGGGCAGGCCGACGATGGAAAACGCCGGCAGCCCCGGGGCGACCTGCACCTGCACGTCGACCGCGCGGGCGTCGATGCCCTCGAACGCCACGGTGGAAACCCGCTGGACCATCCCGCCTCCCGAACGGCCCAAGTGGGCTGCAATCAAAGGTAGCGGAAAGCGGGCAATGCATCAAGAACATTAAGGGAACGGACACTTGCTCCGCGCAACCCCGAAGCTGCACTTGTGACGGGGTGACGCCAACTAGAGGGTGTACCTGCGAATCTCTTTCTCCTTCAGGCCGAGACCCTCCAGCTCGCTCCTGGACAGGGCGCGTTGCGCTTGAACGTTGTCTTCCCGGGAAATGCCGGGATGGCGTCGAACGGCCTTCTCCGCATCTCTCGCGGTTTCCCATCCCGCAACCAGATGATGATAAGCCAGCCTTTGGTTGCAGGTTTGGTCGCCATCCTCGGAACCTTGTTTGCATACGTGTGTCAGTGCGTTATCGCCCGATCAGCGAGCGGGCCCCGACCGCCAACGCATCCAAGAGTCCGATCACATCTTTTGTATCGCCTTGGTCCGTTCGGGTCCTTCAGCGCGCAACTCTCCTGCGCTCAAAAGCGCGTCTTCAAACGTGCCCGACGCCACGACGCTTAGTTCTTCCCGCAGCCTGGCCGCGCGCGCGGAGCCAAACGCCCTCTCAAAATGATCCTGCGCGCGGCGCCACAACTGACCGGCCTCGGCAGACCTGGCTTCACCGGCGGCGGTGAGCGACACGCGCTTGACCCGACGGTCATTGGTATCGACCCGCAACTTCACCATGCGGTCGCGGATGAGCGGGCCCAGCGAATGGCGGGTCGCGGAAAGGTCCATCAAGAGGCTTTTTGCGAGTTCGGCCATCGTCGGCGTACCGAGCGCGCCGATCTGTGTAAGCAGGACATACTGCGTCGCCCGCAGGCCGCTCGGCGCCAGAGCGTCATCGTAGAGCTTGCCCAGCCGTCGCGCCGCCTTGCGTAACGTGGCGTTGCTGCACGCGCCAAGCGGGTCCGCCACGTTCGGTGTCGCGGCGACCTCTTCCTTGCGTCTCATGGCCAACCTCTTCCAACCTTTGCCGACTATAGGAACCGGCGGTTGCGAATGAAAGTGCCACCACGGCGGCCTTCGCTGCCGTCCGGATCACGACGATTTCATCGTCCGCCGCCATGGCGCCCTTGCATTATGGCATATGCCGGCATTATTAGTGGCATATACCACTAATGATCGGTAGGCAAATGGAGCGAGAAAACATGTCCAGCTCAAAGGGAACGGCTGTCGTGACCGGTGCGTCGGGAGGTATCGGTGCCCTGTATGCGCACGGCCTGGCGGAACGGGGGTACGACCTCGTTCTGACCGGACGCAAACAGGCGGCGCTCGACGCCACGGCCGCGTCAACCAGGCAGGCCGGAGTCACGGTGGAGACAATCGTCGCCGACCTCGCGAAGCCGGAAGAGCTGGCCCGCGTCGAGGCCCGGATCGCGAGCGATCCCGCGATCAGCGCGCTGATCAACAATGCCGGCACAGCGACTTTCGCCCCGCTCGGGAAGCTGAGCCTTGCGGCGCTTGATCATACAATCGCCGTCAACATCACGGCGCTCACCCGCTTGACGCGCGCGGCGCTGCCCGGACTGACGGCGCGCGGCAAAGGCGCCATCGTCAACTTCGCCTCGGTCCTTGCTTTCCATCCATGGCCGGAGTTCGGCGTCTACGAAGCGTCGAAGGCCTATGTGGTAAGCTTTTCCCAGGCGCTGCAGGGCGAAGTGGCAGACAAGGGCGTGCTGGTGCAGGTGGTGGTGCCCCCCGCGGTCGACACGGCATTCTGGACCGATGCCGGCATCCCGGTCAGCAACCTGCCAGCCGGCGCGGTGATGACGCCAGAGGATCTTGTCGGCGCAGCCCTGAAGGGGCTCGATCGTGGCGAGGCGTGGGTGTTTCCCTCTCTGCCGGATGTCGGGGCCTGGGAAGATCTTCAGAAAGCGCGCCACGCGCTGGTCGGCGGCCTGATGCGCGGACAACCGGCAGCGCGCTACGTTGCATAACGCGCGATGCAATCGGCCGGCGCGCGTTGCACGTCGGCGATCACGTAAACCAGGCAAGGTGACGCAGAGCCATGGACAGCTTTCAGAAGGCCCTTTGCTCGCTGGTGATGCTGCTCGCCGGCATTGGCGGCGCCGTAGCGGCCGGCGCCAAAGTAACGCACCACGCGGAGCAGATTGAGCACATCCGCATCGTTTCGGCCAAACCCTTCGACGAGATCGCTGCTGCTCTCGAGCGATCGCTTCCCGACTTCGATCCCGCGATCAGCCAAGCGCTGGCCGAGGGCGACGAGGTCCGTGCAAAGCAGATCGCAAACGGCCACAAGCTCTTCATATTTCGGAAACGCAACTTTGGCGAATTGCTGAAAGTCGTGGGGCGGCCCGCGAAGGCACGACAATACGAAATCGGCAATCCGATAACCGCCACGCGAATGACGCAGCATCAATTGGCGGCCGCGCTTTATGCGCCGTTGCGCGCCATATTATACGAAGACCCTTCGGGTGGCTCGACGTTCGAATACGACCGGCCGTCAACCCTGTTCGGCCAGTTTGGCGACAAGCGGGTGACTTCAGTGGCCCGCGAACTCGACGCGGAACTGGCCGATGCATTGCAGCAAGCCGCCCGATAAGCTCATTTAGCCAATGTGGGCGCATGTGCCACGTGAATTCCCGAACCGGAGCAATGCGATCCGGACCAGGATATTTTCACGGCTCTAATCTGCCCCCCCTACGCCGCATCCGCCCCCCGCTCCGCGCCCGCCTGCCGCCGCGCGATATGGGCGGCAATGAAGTCGGCGTCGCGCGCCACGCCGGAGAATCGGCCGGAGCCCCAGGTGTGCAGCCACGGCAGCCCGAGGAAATAGAGGCCCGCCTGGGCGGTGACGCCGCGCACATGCTTGGGATGGCCGGCGCCGTTGAATACGGCTGCGTCCAGCCAGCGGAAGTCCGGCTGGAAGCCGATGCACCAGATGATGGTGGAGATGCCCGCGG
>JBKQQE010000561.1:0-4829 GCA_052326245.1 Xanthobacteraceae bacterium
CCTTGACGACTCCCTGCTTTTTCCCTAATCACGCCGGCGGGAAACCTCTCCCCACCGAGAGGCAGCTATCTGGAAGGATAGAAGCATGACACAGGCGAAGCCCGCCACGCGGCCCACCGTTCCGCATTTCTCTTCCGGCCCCTGCGCCAAGCGCCCAGGCTGGACCCCCGAAAATCTCAAGGACGCAGCGCTTGGTCGGTCGCACCGCGCCAAGGTCGGCAAGACCAAGCTCAAGCTCGCGATCGATCTGACGCGCGAGATACTCGGCGTGCCGGCGGACTACAAGATCGGCATCGTGCCGGCCTCCGATACCGGCGCGGTCGAGATGGCGCTGTGGTCGCTGCTCGGCCCGCGTCCGGTCACCGCCATCGCCTGGGAATCCTTCGGCGAAGGCTGGGTGACCGATGTCGTCAAGCAATTGAAGCTGAAAGACGTCACCAAGCTGACGGCCGGCTATGGCGAGATCCCCGACCTTTCCAAGGTGGATCCCTCCTCCGACGTGATCTTCACGTGGAACGGCACCACCTCCGGCGTGCGCGTTGCCAATGCCGACTGGATCAAGGCCGACCGCGAGGGGCTGACGATCTGCGACGCCACCTCGGCGGCATTCGCGCAGGCCCTCGACTGGCCCAAGCTCGACGTGGTGACGTTCTCCTGGCAGAAGGCACTCGGCGGCGAAGCCGGGCACGGCATGCTGATCCTGTCGCCGCGCGCCGTGGCGCGGCTGGAAAGCTACACGCCGCCGTGGCCGATGCCGAAGATCTTCCGCATGACCAAGGGCGGCAAGCTGATCGACGGCATCTTCGTCGGCGAGACCATCAACACGCCGTCGATGCTCTGCGTCGAGGACTATCTAGACGCGCTCAACTGGGCGAAATCGATCGGCGGCCTGAAGGCGCTGATCGCGCGCGCCGACGCCAACACCAAGGTGATCAGCGACTGGGTCGCGAAGACCCCGTGGGTGGCCTTCCTCGCCACCGATCCGGCGATTCGCTCCAACACCTCGGTCTGTCTGAAGGTGGTGGATCCGGCGATCACCGCGCTGTCGGCCGACGCGCAGGCCGCCTTCGCCAAGGCGCTGACGGCCGCGGTGGAGAAGGAAGGCGCCGGCTACGACCTCGGCCACTATCGCGATGCCCCCCCGGGCCTGCGGATCTGGTGCGGCGCCACCGTCGAGGCCAAGGATGTCGAGGCGCTGACGCTCTGGCTCGACTGGGCCTTCGCGCAAGCCAAGGCTGCCCAGGCCAAGGCTGCGTGATCAAGGCTGCATGATCAAGGCACTGGCGCGTCCCTCCGCATTGGCGGAGGGGCCGCTTTCTCGAAGATGAAATTTCGTCGCCCCCATAACGCCGGCCGCAACGGCAATCGCCCTTGACGCGCGGCGAAGGAACTTCCCGCCATGGCTCCCAAAGTTCTGATTTCCGACGCCCTGTCTCCCGCCGCCGTCCAGATCTTCAAGGATCGCGGCATCGAGGTCGACTTCCAGCCCGCCCTCGGCAAGGACAAGGACAAGCTCGCCGAGATCATCGGCAACTACGACGGCCTGGCGATCCGTTCCGCCACCAAGGCGACCGCCAAGGTCCTGGAGAAGGCCACGCGCCTCAAGGTGATCGGCCGCGCCGGCATCGGCGTCGACAATGTCGAGATCCCGGCGGCGACCGCCAAGGGCATCATCGTGATGAACACGCCGTTCGGCAATTCGATCACGACCGCCGAGCACGCCATCACGCTGATGCTGTCGCTGGCGCGCGAAATCCCGCAGGCCGATGCCTCGACCCAGGCCGGCAAGTGGGAGAAGAACCGCTTCATGGGCGTCGAGATCACCGGCAAGACCCTCGGCGTCATCGGCGCGGGCAATATCGGCTCGATCGTCGCCGACCGCGCGCTCGGCCTGAGGATGAAGGTGATCGCCTACGATCCGTTCCTGTCGCCGGAGCGCGCCAAGGATCTCGGCGTCGAGAAGGTCGAGCTCGACGATCTGTTCAAGCGCGCCGACTTCATCACGCTGCACACGCCCTTGACCGACAAGACCCGCAACATCATCGACGCCGCGGCGATCGCCAGGATGAAGAAGGGCGTGCGCATCATCAACTGCGCGCGCGGCGGGCTGGTCGACGAGCAGGCGCTGGTCGACGGGCTCAATTCCAAGCAGGTGGCGGGCGCCGCCTTCGACGTCTTCGTCGAGGAGCCGGCGACCTCGAACGTGCTGTTCGGCCACGCCAACGTGATCTGCACGCCGCATCTGGGCGCCTCCACCACCGAGGCGCAGGAGAACGTCGCGCTGCAGGTCGCCGAGCAGATGTCGGATTACCTGCTCACCGGCGCGATCTCGAACGCGGTCAATTTCCCCTCGATCACCGCGGAAGAGGCGCCCAAGCTCAAGCCCTTCATCGATCTCGCCGAGAAGCTCGGTTCGTTCGCGGGCCAGTTGACCGACACCGGGATCACCAAGGTCCAGATCACCTATGAGGGGACGGTCGCCGCGATGAAGATCAAGGCGCTGACCTCGGCGGCGCTGTCGGGCCTGCTGCGGCCGATGCTCGGCGACGTCAATGTGGTCTCCGCGCCGGTCGTCGCCAAGGAGCGCGGCATGGTGGTCGACGAGATCACCCGCGCCGCGCAGAGCGACTACGAGAGCCTGATCACCGTGACGGTGACCACCGAGCGCCAGGAGCGCTCGGTCTCCGGGACGGTCTATCACGACGGCAAGCCGCGGCTGGTCGACATCAAGGGCATCCGCGTCGACGCCGAATTCGGCAAGACCATGATCTACGTCACCAACGAGGACAAGCCGGGCTTCATCGGCAAGTTCGCCTCGCTGCTCGGCGACGCCAAGGTCAACATCGCGACCTTCCATCTCGGCCGCAACAAGCCGGGCGGCGACGCCATCGCGCTGGTCGAGGTCGACGGCGACGTGCCGGCCGACGTGCTGACCAAGACGCTGGCCCTGCCGCATGTGAAGCAGGCCAAGGCGCTGAAGTTCTGAGGCAGGGCTGTCCACACATTGTTGAGGACGCGAGCGGGCGGTCGATGACGAGATTCCGGGTTCGTCGCTGTCGCGACGCCCCGGAATGACGGGTTCGATGGGTCGTCATTCCGGGACGGCCTGAAAGGCCGGACCCGGAATCTCGATCGATGCGGATAAGCACGCGTCCATCAACGCTCGCTGACCTTCCCGCTGCGCGTTGCTGCAATCACGTCGGTGACCAGACGCGCGACGCCATCGATGTCGCCGTTGTCGCGGGTGACGGCAAATCGCACGATCACCAGCCGTTCCGACGGAATGATGATGACCCACTTGCCGAACGATCCCTTGGCGATCAACGCATCGCGCGGCATGCCGAGGCCGGTGCGGACGCCGGCGCCGTAACTGTCGCCGAGGTTGGTCCAGAAGCCGGCGCCGTAGCCGACCCAGGCATCCGTTGTCGGCGCGGCGCTGTAACCCACCCAGCCTTGCGGCAGCACGCGCTTGCCTGCGATCACGCCGTCGTCGAGATAGAGCATGCCGAACCGCGCCCAGTCGCGCGCCGGCGCGAGCATCTGGCTTCCTCCTTCCGGCGTGCCGGTGGCGTCGAACTCCAGCGTGACGTTGCGCATCCCCAGCGGGTCGAACAATTCCTGCCGGGCCAGCCGCAGCACGTCCGCGGCGTGGCCGCCGGCGGCGTCGCGGATGATGCGCGACAGGATGAGATAGTTGCCGTCGTGGTAGTTCCAGGCTGTGCCCGGCGCGGTCTCCAGCGTCGTGCCTTGCGCGTATCCCGCCATGTCACGCTCGACGTATTTCATCCGGTTGACCGGATCGAGCACGCTCTTCAATGAGGCGTTCAGCGAGCTGCCCATGGCCAGTCCGCTGGTGTGTCGCAGCAGCTGATCGACGGTGATGGCGTGGCGCGGGTCGTCGGGGTCCTGCCACGGCGCTACCGGGGCGGGTTGATCGACCTTGAGCTTGCCCTGGCGCACCAGGATTCCGATCAGGGCGTTGACCACGGACTTGGTCGCCGACCAACCCAGGATCGGGGTGTCGACGCCATATCCGGGCGCATAGCGCTCCGCGACGACGTGGCCGTTCTTCACCACGACGACCGCCTTGGTGTGGTGGAGCGGCGGCGCGTCCGGTTCGGCGAACGCCCGGTCGAGCGCGAGCCTGAGCTGCGGATCGGCGGTGTCCACCTGGCTCGGTCCGGCGATCGCCGCGAGCAGCGGCGGCGCCGCGGCATCCGGCGGCGGCAACGACGCATCCACCGGCCCCTGATCATGCAGCAGCACGCAGCCCAGGCCGTCGCGGAAGACCGCGCGGCTCGGTTCGCCGCCGAACAACGTCGTCGTCACCTGCCTGCGGCTGCGGTCGACGTCGACGCCGATGCCCCAGCTGATCAGTCCGACGCCGGGCATGGCGTCGGAGGTTTCGGACATGATCTGGTCGGGGTCGAGCCCCGAGACAAAGGTTTCCGAGCACACCACGCTGGCGATGAATCCGGTGGCGATGTGGGGCGCCGTGCTCGGCCATGCCGCCGTCAGCGCCACGACGCTGGACGCCGCTGCGATTGTCACCATGGTCAATCCACGTTTCTGCATGCTGGTCTCCGGCCGGTTGATGTCCCGGCACCAGATGACCCATCACCGCGGCGGCGGCTCGCCGGGTTCGAAAATCGCCGCGCCGAAACCTGAAACAGGCTGGGCGATTTCGAAAATCCGGCTCGAAATCAACGGCTAAGCTGCTGTTGTCCGGCCGCGGCGGTATTCGGTCGGCGTGACGCCGGTCTCGCTCTTGAACGCCCGGTTGAAGGGCCCGAGCGACTGGAAGCCGGCGTCCAGCGCAATGGTCGTCA
>JBKQQE010000562.1:0-3036 GCA_052326245.1 Xanthobacteraceae bacterium
AAGCGGATGGTCATCAAGACGCGTTTGGAAAGAACAAAGCCCGTTGGCGCCGGGATCCATGGTTCGTTTTCCGCGGCAACGATCAGGGGAGCGGTCATATAAAGCGCGTCGTGCTCGACGCGAAGCCGGCTCGTCGTCTCGATTTCGGAAAGCTTGTCTTGGGTGGGCACGCGGAGCTCAAATGCCTGTTCGAACGCCGATATTTCCTCGTCGGTCGGATTAACCAGGTCGACCCAGGCGGCGGTCGCCAGTGACGTGCCGGCATGGCGTTGGATGGGATAGGCGTTGAGCATAGGGGATCCGTCCGATGCGAGCAGGCGAATGCATGTACATGGTCCCGCGTCATTGCGGTACCGTGTTTCGGAACGGACCTGGCCTACCGGGTAATGAGGTGGAGCGATCTGGCTGACGTCCAGCGCCTTAAGTCGGTGCTGTTAATCCCACTTCCGGCTGACCAGACCGATGAGAACTCCCATGTTCGGTCTCATCAGAGAGCCGGTGAAGCGCCGCGCTCCCGTCAGGTCTTGCCGGCCGGGCGCCCCAACAAACTCGCCATCTCCTGCTCGAGACTGTCGTACAGCGCCTTGCCTTCCTTCGCCGGGACATCCGGCCGCGCCGGTTGCGCCTCGGCCACGCGGGCGGGGCGCGGTGGAGCGGGTGGGGCAGGCGGCGACGCGGCGGTCTCCGCCTGCGGACCGGGCTCAGGTGATGATGCTGCGCGTGGTGCCACCGCCGGGGCGGCCGCCTCGCGCGCGTCCGCCGTCTTGGGCTTGCGCAACGCCGCTTCAAGCCGGTGCGCCATTTCCGCGATGCCTTGATCCACTGCGGAGGGGGTTTCCGCGTTGGCAGGCTGCGCCGGGATGCGCGGTTCGGGACGAGGTTCGGAACGTGGCTCCGCGCGCGGTTCGACTGCAGGCGTCCGCGCCGCCGCTGCGGGCCGGGTGCGGGGTGGCGTGACCGGGTGAACCGCCAGACTGTCAGCGAGCGCGGTCAGTGCGTCACGCTGCGCCCGCGGCGGCGCTTCGGTGTGCTGCTTGACCGGCGAAATCACCGGCTCGGGTTGTAGCGGCCAAGAATCGTTCGATCCGCTGTCGGGTAGGGGAATGGCGCGGGGCAATAGCTCCGCCACGGCAGGCGTCCGCGCCGCCGGCACCTCGCGCGAGGCTGGCATCGCGCGCACGATATTGGGCTCGACCACCACGTCGGTCGGGCCGCCGATCAGCAACAGGTGCTCGACATTGTCCCGCCGGATGAGAATAAGGCGCCGCCGCGCGTCGACGCTGGCATGATCGATGACTGCGAGCCGCGGCTGGCGGCCGCGCTGTCCGGCACCGCCATACCGGCCACTGCCGAACCGGCGGACCGCCCATGCGGCCGCGCCGATCAATCCAAGCACGATCAGAAATGCCAAGAAGAAGCGTACGGCGAGTGGCATTTCCGCGCCGAACAAAGTCTCGAACATCCGTCCTCTCCCCGTGTCGCCGCGGCGGCCATTGGATACCCAATGGTTAGTCGCCGGTAACTTGCGCCGCAGCGAATACTAACAAGAAATTGGACCCATGAGCGAAATTCGCACTCAATGGCTGCGGCTCAACCATTCTCATGGTAAACGGCGGTTTCATGGCAAATCGGCGCCAAACCTCCATTAAGCGGCCATTAACCATGCGCCCGGCTATGTCTGCCCCGGTGCACCGCGCAAGTGCAAGCGCATCATGGGCGGCGGTGCCGCAGGCCTCCGCGGTCATGACCCGTCCGATCGCCTGCGTCGTCGCCCTCAAGGTGGAACCGACCGCATCGCCGAGATTAGCAGCTCAGTCAGGCATCCGCGCCGGCCGCCGCGGGGGTGGCGCTCGTTGTGCAGTGTTGCGCGAACGCTCTTGCGCGCTGGTCGCGCCAGGCACCACAGTAAGTCGGCAGCGATCCACTTCAGGGCAGGGATGACGACGCACGGCATGACCGAGAGCTCCGCTGGCTCCGCGCGCAGGGCGGTCGATCGCAGCGTCAATGCGGCGCGCACCGGCAGTGTCGTTCTGGTGCTGCTGGTGGCCGGGATGCTGGTTGCCGCTGCAGCCGGCATCGTGGTGCTCGGCCCGAGCGCCGCCGAGCCATACATCCTGGTCTTTCTGGCGGTATTGGCCACGGTCGGGGTGTTCTCGCTGTTCGCGCTCGCCAGCGGCATCCTGCGGCTGCCGGCGGCGGAATCAGGCAGCCCGCTGATCAAGGCGGTCGTCGACGATGCCGTCGACGGCCTGGTCGTCACCGACGGCGACGGGCGGGTGATTTACGCCAATGCCGCCTATCTCGATCTCATCGACGCGTCGGACGCGAGCGACATGCGTCCGGTGGAACGCGTGTTCATCGACGATGCGGACGCGTCCGAAGCGATCTACCGGCTGCTCAAGGCGGCGAGTGAAGGCCGGCGCCTGCAGGAGGAGGTGCGCATCGCCGGCACAAAGGGCCGGCCGGCGCGCTGGCTGCGCTTGCGGGTGCGGCCGCTCGGCGACGGCAAGCGCATGCGGCGCTTCACCGTCTGGTCGCTCAGCGACGTGACGCGCGAGCGCGACCGGCAGGAAAACGTCTTTCAGGAATTGCAGCATGCCATCGACTATCTCGATCACGCGCCGGCCGGCTTTTTCTCCGTCGATGCTAAAGGCGACGTGGTCTACCTCAACGCGACGCTGGCCAATTGGCTGGATCAGGATCTTGCCCAAGTCGGGTCCGGCGGACTTAAGCTCGCCGACCTCGTCGCCGGCGACGGCGCCGCGCTTCTGACCACGCTGCGCGGCGCCCCAGGCGAGGTCAAGACCGAAGTGCTCGACCTCGATCTCAAGACCCGCAGCGGCCGCACGCTCCCGGTTCGCCTCTTCCACAAGCTCGCTTTCGGCGCCGACGGCGCACCCGGCGCTTCGCGCACGCTGGTGCTCAATCGCGCGCGCGACGACGGCACCGACCCGCAGCGCGCGGCGGAAATCCGCTTCATGCGCTTCTTCCACCATACGCCGATGGCGATCGCGACCGTCGATCGCGGCGGCGGCA
>JBKQQE010000563.1:0-2559 GCA_052326245.1 Xanthobacteraceae bacterium
GACTCGCGGAAGTGCCGAAGCGAATGTCAAATCCACCGCACTGGAGACGGGGAGCCATGGCAGTCGCCTTCGATGAGATGAACGGTGCGAACGGCGCGCTCAGGCCAGCCTACGAGGCGCTGGCCGACTGGCTGAAGGACATGCCGCCGGAAGCCCTGGAATATCGCCGCCAGGAAGCCGAACTGCTGTTCCGGCGCATCGGCATCACCTTTGCGGTCTATGGCGATGCCGAAGCCCAGGAGCGGTTGATCCCGTTCGACGTCATCCCGCGCATTTTGTCGGGCAAGGAGTGGAGCCAGCTCGAACGCGGTCTGAAGCAGCGGGTCCGGGCGCTCAACATGTTCCTGCGCGACATCTATCACGGCCGCGACATCCTGCGCGCCAAGCTGATCCCCGACGACCTGATCTTCCAGAACCCGGTGTTCCGGCCGGAGATGAATGGCCAGAACGTGCCCCACGACGTCTACGTCCATATCGCCGGCGTCGATATCGTACGGGTCGGCGCCAACGATTTCTTCGTGCTCGAGGACAATGCCCGCACCCCCTCCGGGGTCTCCTATATGCTGGAGAACCGCGAGATCATGATGCGGCTGTTCCCGGACCTGTTCGCCCGCCACCGGGTGGCGCCGGTCGAAAGCTATACCGACGAATTGCTGGCGGCCCTGCGCTCGGTCGCACCGGCAACCTCGGCCGCCGAGCCGACCGTCGCGCTGCTGACCCCGGGGGTCTACAATTCCGCCTATTACGAGCACTCCTTCCTTGCCGACAAGCTCGGCGTCGAGCTGGTCGAGGGGCGCGACCTCATCGTCAAGAACGACGAGGTGTTCATGCGCACCACCGAGGGACTGAAGCGGGTCGACGTGATCTACCGCCGCCTCGACGACGACTTTCTCGATCCCCTGACCTTCCGGCCCGATTCCGTGCTCGGCGTGCCCGGGCTGATGTCGGCCTACATGGCCGGCACGGTCACGCTCGCCAACGCGGTCGGCACCGGCATCGCCGACGACAAGGCGATCTACAGCTACATGCCGGACATCGTCAGGTTCTACCTCGGCGAGGAACCGATCCTCAAGAACGTCCCGACCTGGTGCTGTCGCCAGAAGGACGACCTCGGCTACGTGCTGGCGCATCTGAACGAGCTGGTGGTCAAGGAAGTGCACGGCTCCGGCGGCTACGGCATGCTGATCGGGCCGGCCGCGACCAAGGACCAGATCGAGACCTTCCGCGCCAAACTGACCAGGCAGCCGGAGAATTTCATCGCCCAGCCGACGCTCGCGCTCTCCACCTGTCCGACCGCGACCCGCTCGGGGCTGGCGCCGCGTCACGTCGACCTGCGCCCGTTCGTCCTGACCGGCAGCGAAGAGGTGACGGTGGTGCCGGGCGGACTGACCCGCGTGGCGCTGAAGGAGGGCTCGCTGGTGGTCAATTCGAGCCAGGGCGGCGGCACCAAGGATACCTGGATACTGGACGATTGAGGAGATGGCCCGATTGACGATCACCAGCCTCCGCCCTTCGCCTTTCGAACGAGCACATATCCTGCATGCTGTCGCGCACCGCTGAAAACCTGTTCTGGCTGGCCCGCTATGTCGAGCGCGCCGAATATCTCGCCCGCACCATCGAGGCGACGCTGCGCGCCACCGCGCTGCCGGCGGCCTATGTCGGCAAGACCAACGAGTGGGACTCCGCGCTGCTCACCGCCGGCGTCGACGAAGGCTTCTACCAGGCCCACACCGAGGCCAACGAGCGCAACGTCGTCCACTACCTCGCGTTCTCCGCCGACAATCCGTCCTCGATCCGCAACTGCATCGAAGCGGCGCGGCTCAATTCGCGCTCGGTGCGCACCGCGCTGACCAGCGAGATGTGGGACACCATCAACGGCGCCTGGATCGACCTGCACCAGACCTGGCACAGCGGCGTCCACAGCCGCGAGGATCTCACCCGGTTCCTGCGCTTCGTGCAGGAAACCTCGCTGCGCTTCGACGGCTCGGCGTACCGGACCATGCTGCGCAACGACGCCTACTGGTTCTCGCGGCTCGGCCTGCACCTGGAGCGGGCCGACAACACCGCCCGCATCCTGGACGTCAAGTACCACATGCTGCTGCCCGAGCAGGAGCATGTCGGCGGCCCGCTCGACTACTATCAGTGGACCTCGATCCTGCGCTCGGTCTCGGCGCTGACGGCCTACCACTGGGTGTACCGGGAAACCATCAAGCCGTGGCTGATCGCCGACCTGCTGATCCTGAACGAGTCGCTGCCGCGCTCGCTGTCGAGCTGCTACGGCAACCTGGTTCGCAATCTCGACCAGATCGGGGTGGCCTACAGCCGCCAGGGGCCGTCCCAGCGCCACGCCCGCGGCATCCGCAACCGGCTGGAGAACAGCCACATCGACGACATCTTCCAGCACGGACTGCATGAATTCATCGAGGAGTTCATCACCGACAACAATCGACTTGGCGAGATCATCGCCAAACAGTACTTGATCTAGTGTCCCGAATCCGAAGTTCGCTTGATTCCGCGGCATACTCCTGAGCGAACTTCGGATTCGAAAGGACACTAGGA
>JBKQQE010000564.1:0-3432 GCA_052326245.1 Xanthobacteraceae bacterium
CCGAATTCGGCAAGGAACACATGCTGGCGTCGCTGCTGCTGTTCCGCATCCTCTATTTCGTCTTTCCCTTCACGATCTCGGTTTCCATCATGGGCTCGCGCGAGCTGTGGCTCAACGTCGTCAAGCCGTGGAACGAGCGCCGCAAATCGGGCGCGCTCAATTCGATCGCGGGGCCGCAGCGCGTGAAACAGCCGCATCCCGCGGAATAGCGCCGGCTGGAACAGGCGTCGACGCCGCGGCCGGATTTCCGGAGCCAAGTCTTCAGCCAGGTCTTCAGGCAAGTCTTCGCAGCGGGCGGCGCGGCCGGACGCGCGGCGGCGGCGTCAGTTGACGCCGAGCTTCTTCTGCAGGCTCGAGGACGAGGTGGTGTACTGAAACACCAGGCGCTTGTCGGGATAGACGTAGTGGTGCGCCTTCTGCGCCATCAGGGCGCCCTCATGGAAGCCGGACAGAATCAGCTTGAGCTTGCCCGGGTAGGTATTGATGTCGCCGATCGCGAAGATCCCGGGCACGTTGCTCTCGAACGCCTCCGTATCCACCGGCACCAGATTGTTTTCCAGCCGCACGCCCCAGTTGGCGACCGGTCCGAGCTTCATGGTCAGCCCGAAGAACGGCAGGATGGTGTCGCACTCGATCCGGAATTGCGCATTGTCGTTGCCCTTGACCTGGGCGCCGGTGAGCTGGGCATTGTCGCCCTCGAGCGCGGTGATCTGGCCGAGACGAAGATCCATTTTGCCGGCGGCCACCAGCGCGCGCATCCGCTCGACGCTGTGCGGCGCGGCGCGGAAATCGTCGCGCCGGTGCAGCAGCGTGACCCGCCTGGCGATGGGGTGCAGATTCAGCGTCCAGTCCAGCGCGGAATCGCCGCCGCCGACGATCAGCAGGTTCTTGTCGCGAAACTGCTCCATCTTGCGCACGGCATAGAACACCGACGTTCCCTCATAGGCCTCGATGCCGGGCACCGGCGGCCGCTTCGGCTGGAACGAGCCGCCGCCCGCGGCGATCACCACGACCTTGCACTCGAACACCTTGCCGGCGTCGGTGGTGATGCGGAACAGCGGATCGCCGATCTTCTCGACGCTTTCGATCATCTCATTGAGGTGGAAGGTCGGATGGAACGGCTTGATCTGTTCCATCAGCGCTTCGGTGAGGCCGTGCCCCGTCACCATCGGAATCCCGGGAATGTCGTAGATCGGCTTTTCCGGATAGAGTTCGGCGCATTGGCCGCCGATCTTGTCGAGGATGTCGACGACATGCACCTTCATGTCGAGCAGGCCGAGTTCGAACACGGCGAACAAGCCGCAGGGACCTGCTCCGATAATCAGCACGTCAGTCTTGATCGGCTCGCTCATTGCTCATCTTCACCGGTTGGGGGGACTTGAGGCAGGCATCATCGCCGGAAACTTGTCTAGCCAAGGCCGCCGCGGCGGGGAAGTGCAAAATGCGCCTTGCGGGCCCCTGAGGTCTCGGTCAGAACTGCGAACAAGTCTTAACCCTCGGAGATTTTCCACGTGCCCCCGCAGACTTCGCCCCGGCCCGTGCTGCGGCTGGACGACTACCCGTATCGGCTCAGCGACAATGTGCGGTTCGGCGACCTCGACCCCAACCACCACGTCAACAACGCCACCTATGCGACCTATTTCGAGACCAGCCGGGTCTCGCTGATCCGCGACCCGCGCTTCGGGCTGATGCCGACGGGCCTGAGCTGGGTGCTTGCCCATCTCGCCATCGATTTCCGCGCCGAGGTGCATTGGCCTGGCCAGGTGGAACTGGGCCTCGCGGTGTCGCGCATCGGCCGCACCTCGGTAACCTACGACCAGGCGGTGTTTCACAACGGAAGCTGCGCGGCATCCGCACTCGCGATCACCGTTCTGGTCGATATCGACAGCCGCGCGCCGACGCCGCTTACCGACGAGATCATCGCCAGGTTTCAACCCTGGATGCGGCGCGAGGCGGTGACCCCGTGAAGCCGCGTTCCGCCGCGACATCGCGGCTGCGCCGCGCCGCCGCGATACTGGCGATCGCCGCCGTCGCCGGCTTCGCTCCCGCTCTGGCGGGCGCCGAGGATTACCATCGCGAGGACCTGCGTATCGCCTTTGCCCCCGCCGGACCGAGCGGGCTCGAAGCGCTGTTGATCCGACCCAACACCGGCGCCCGCGTTCCGCTGGCGCTGATCACTCATGGCTCGCCGCGCGATCCGGCCGATCGCAAGGGCATGTCGCCCTATCAGTTCTACGCCCAGGCGCTTGAATTCGCGCGCCGCGGCTTCGCCGCGCTGGTGGTGATGCGGCGCGGCTACGGCACCTCCGGCGGCGCCCCCGAACAAGCCGGCGCCTGCGGCCGCCGCGACTACGTCGCCGAGGCCCGCTACTCGGTCAACGACCTGAAGGCCGCGATCGCGGCGATGGCCACCCGCGCCGATGTCACCACCGAAGGCATGATCGCGGTCGGCCATTCGGCAGGCGGCTTCGCCACCGTGGCCCTGACCGCCGATCCGCCGCCCGGGCTCGCGGCCGCCATCAGCTTCGCCGGGGGGCGCGGATCGCGCGCCGCCAACGACGTCTGCCAGCAGAACGATCTGGTCGCGGCGTTCGGCGCATTCGGCCGGACATCGCGCACCCCGATGCTGTGGGTCTATGCCCAGAACGATCAGTTTTTCGGACCGACGCTGGCCTGGCGCATGTTCTCGGCGTTCACCACCGCCGGCGGCAGCGCCGAATTCATCGCCGCCCCGGCCTTCGGCGAGGAGGGCCACTATCTGTTCTCGGCGGGGACGGCCGCGTGGCCGGCGACGGTCGACGGTTTTCTCGCCGCTCGGCATCTCGGCCTGCGCGAGCCGCTCGATCCGCCGAAGCCGGCGGCGCTGGCGCCGCCGGCGCAACTGAGCGCCAGCGGCCGCGGAGATTTCTCGAACTATCTCGCCGCCAGCCCGCACAAGGCGTTCGCGGTCGCGCCGAACGGCGCCTATGCCTGGCGCACCCGCAAGCGCGATGCGGAGGACGCGCGCGCGGCGGCCCTGCAGGCCTGCGCGCAATACCGACCGGATTGCAGGATCTATGCGGTCGACGACGCTCTCGCCGTGCGGAGATAGCGTCGGTCGGGACGGATTCGCGCAGCGCGCGTAGCGCGCCTGGTGCCCGCTTTTCGAAGTTCGCGATCCATCGCGGCAACCTCTAGTGCGAACTTCGAAAAGCAAAGGGCACCAGCAAGTCTATGATTCTAGTACCCATTAGTTTCCGAAGTTCGTGTGGGGAGAACGCGGAAAGCTACTCACGAACTTCGGAAACTGGGTACTAGATGGCGTCCCACGAAAAGATGTCGGCGGAGCGGTCGAGCTTGTAGAACGACGACTTCAGCGCCGGCATGGCGTGGTTGGCCAGCGTTTCGCAGGTCCAGCCCTCGGCGCTGTGAACCGACCGCAGCGGGCGCGAC
>JBKQQE010000565.1:0-17291 GCA_052326245.1 Xanthobacteraceae bacterium
TCGGACCAGCCGCTCCAATCGCTCACGATCGGCGGCGCCGATCGAAATTCGTTCGATTTTCCTCATCGGCACAGATTCGCAGGTCTGAGCCGATTTGTGAATCATCCGTCAGCATCGGAACACTAGCCACTTTAACTTAGCTAGTGGTCCTTTGATTCCAACATTTGCAAAACGCCAGCTGAGATGGGATGCAAATGTTGTAATCGGACCACTAGCGCCCCACAAAAAGCCGATCGGCCAACCACGACGGCAGGCCCTGCGCCCGGATCCGGGCCGCGGCGCTCTCAACATCGTAGGGCACGCGATGATAGGTGAGTTCCCGCTTGGCGGTATCCAGCATAGCGTAACTCGCCGCCGGATTGCCGTCGCGCGGCTGGCCGACCGAGCCCAGCACGGCGAGCCACTGCCGCCCCTGCAGCAGATGGATCGGCACGTCGCTGGTCGGCGTGAACGTCGTCAACTTCCCGGTCGTCGACATCGAGTACAGCGCCGGCCGGTGCACGTGCCCGCAAAACGTGACGGGGACCGTTGTGGCCTGCAGGCTCTTCGCGGCGTCTGCCCCGTCCATCACGTAGTTCCAGTTGCCGGGGCGACTGGCGTCGGCATGGACGAACAAATAACCCAGGTCCTCGTGGGTCAGCGGCAGTTCCGCCAGGAACTTGCGCTGCTCCTGGCCGAGCTGGCTGCGGGTCCATTGCATCGCCGCGTTGGCCTCGGTGTTCATCTGCACGCGCGGATTGTTCACGGCGCAGTCATGGTTGCCGAGCAGGGCAACCGCGCCGCCGCCGACGAGCTCCATCACCGTCGACACGCACCAGTCCGGGTCGGCCCCATAGCCGACATAGTCCCCCAGCAGCACGATCTGGTCCGCGCCGTCGCTGCGCACGCGCGCCAGGCAGGCGGCGAAGGCCGGCTGATTGGCGTGAATGTCGGTGAGGAGAGCGATCCGCATGCTTGACCTGGCGAGGATGGACGGACGTCGGAACGGCGTGGCGTGCCGAACAGCCACCCCACTCATTCTATATGACGCGACATATATGACGCGGGATGCATTCCAGCGGATTTGATCAGGATCAAGGGGGGCGCCGGCGGCTATCGCCGCGCCCCCGGAGGGACGCCGCCGCGGCCCCGGGGCCGCGGGCGGCCTATGCGGCGGCCGCGACCGGCTTCCGCGGGCTGGCGCCGTGTTCCTTGAGCACGGTATCGCTGCTGTCGACCTCGCGCAGCAACACGTCGTAGCTCCACAGGTCGGCGAGGTGCTGCATCACGGCCTTGGCGTCGGCCTCGTTCAACAGATTGCCATCCTGCACCTGGTGGCGAAGCAGCAACCGCCGGTCGCCGGCAAGATCGACGTCGACCACCTCGATATTCGGCTCGATCAGGCCGACGTCGTACTGGCGCGACAGCGCGCGCCGCACCCGCCGATAGCCGCGCTCGTCATGGATCGCCTCGACGGTGATGCCCTTCGGCTCCGACGGATCGTCGTGCAGGTGGAACATCCGCATCTCGCGGATCAGCCGCGGGCTGAGAAACTGGCTGATGAAGCTTTCGTCGCGATAATTGGCCCAGACGTCGCGCAACACCGCCATGGCGTCCCCGGTGCCGGCGATGTCGGGAAACCACGCCCGGTCCTCGTCGTCCGGCCTGGTGACGATCCGCTCGATGTCGCTCATCATGGCGAAACCGAGCGCATAGGGGTTGAAGCCGGAAAACCGCGGATCGTCGAAACTGGGCTGAAACACCACATTGGTGTGCGACTGCAGAAACTCCAGGAAGTTGCCGTCGGAAAGCCGCCCGGCCTCGTGCAGGCGGGTCATGATCTTGTAGTGGACATAGGTCGCCGTGCCCTCGTTCATGACCTTGGTCATGCCCTGCGGATAGAAATACTGGGCGATGTGCCGCACGATGCGCAGCAGCTCGCGCTGCCACGGCTGCAGGCGTGGCGCGGATTTTTCCAGAAAATACAGGATGTTTTCCTGCGGCAGCCCGAGCAGCGCGCGACGGCGGTCGACGCTCAGCTCGGAGGCCGACTTGCCCGGCCCGGTCGGAACGGTGCGCCACAGATCGTTGAACGCGCGCTCTTCGTGCCGCCGGCGTTCCTTCTCGCGCTCTTCCTCGGCGCGCAGGTCGATGGTCTTCTTTCCCGGATAGCGGAAAATGCCGTGCGACATCAGCGCGTGGGCGGCATCGAGCGTGCGCTCGACGGCGAGCTGGCCGTGGTGTTCCTCGCAATGGGCGATGTAGCTTTTGGCGAAATTGAGGTAGTCGAGGATTCCCTCGGCGTCGGTCCATTGCTTGAACAGGTAGTTGTTCTTGAAGAAATGGTTGTGGCCGAACGCGGCGTGGGCGATCACCAGCGTCTGCATCGTCGCCGTGTTTTCCTCCATCAGATAGGAGATGCAGGGCGACGAATTGATCACGATCTCATAGGCCAGCCCCATCAGGCCCTTGCGGTAATAGGCCTCCTGATGCGCGAAATGCTTGCCGAACGACCAGTGCTTATAGAACAGCGGCATGCCGACCGACGAATAGGCGTCGAGCATCTGCTCGGCGGTAATGACCTCGATCTGGTTGGGGTAGACGTCGAGGCCGAGTTCCTTCAGCGCCAATTGCTCGCAGGCGTCGTGGACCCGCTGCAACACCGAAAAATCCCAATCCGCACCTTCGAACAGACGGTCCCCTGATGTCACGCCTACGCTCACGGAACAGCCCTTTCCTGACCGACTCGACGCTGAAACAAATCACGGAACACGGGAAATATCTCGCCGCGCTCGCTGACCTTGCGGATCGCCAGCGGCGCGCCTTCCGCGCACAGCCGCTGGTACAGCGTCCACAGCGCCGATTCCGGCATGTTGGCGAAGCCGCCGGGCTCGCTGACCTCGAGATAGGCGTAATACTGCGTGACCGGCAGGATCAGGTCCTTCAGCAGGTGGCCGGTGGTATCGCTGTCGGCGTAGGAGTTGTCGCCGTCGGAGCTCTGCGCCGCATAGATGTTCCAGTCCGACGGACGATAGCGCGCCCTGACGATGTCGTACATGGTTTGCAGGGCGCTGGAGACCAGCGTTCCGCCCGACGCCGGCGCGCGGAAGAAGGTTTCCTCGTCGACCTCCTCGGCCCGGTCGGTGTGCCGGATGAAGACGATTTCGACGTGCTTGTAGCGCCGCGTCAGGAAAATATAGAGCAGCATGTAAAACCTCTTGGCGAGGTCCTTCATATGCTCTGACATCGAGCCGGAGACGTCCATTAGGCAGAACATCACCGCCTGCGCCGCCGGCTTCGGCACGGTCTCGAAACGGCGAAACCGGATGTCGATCGGATCGATGAACGGAATCCGGCGGATCTTCGAGCGCAACGCGTCGAGTTCGGCCTGCAGGTGGGCGCGGCGCTCTTCGTCCTCGCACGCCTCGCACTCGGCCTCGAGCAGCTCGATCGTCTCCGGCCGCGGACGGCGCAACGCCATCCGCCGTGCCAGCGCCAGCCGCACGGTGCGGCTGACCGACAGGTTGGCCGGCGAGCCCGAGATCGTGTAGCCGGCGCGGCGAAGCCCCTGGTGTTCGGCTTCCGCAAGCCTGCGCTTGGCGAGGTCCGGCAGCTCCAGGTCGTCGAGAAAGATGTCGAGAAACTCCTCCCGCGTCAGCACGAAACGGAAGCTGTCCTCGCTGTCGCCCTCGCCGGCGTCCTTGGGCTTGCCGCTGCCCTCGCCCGAGCGCGGCAGGATGTCGCCCTCGATGAACTTCTTGTTGCCCGGCAGCACCACGTCCGGCCGGTTGGAGCCGCGGCGCAACCGCGGCTCGGAAGTGCCGTCGAGCGGGATGCTGACCTCGCCGCCCTCGAGCACGTCGCGGATTCCCCGCGTCTTCGAGGTTTCCTTGACGGCGCGCTGGATCACGGCCTTGGCACGCCGCAGGAACCGCTGGCGATTCTCCAGGCTCTTTTGGTTCGGGTTCAGCCGGCGGTCGACGATGTGCATGACCATGGTCGCACCTAACTCATCCGGCTTGCTTGACCCTCATATACCATTCGACCAGTCGCCGGACCTGACGCTCGGTATAGCCTCGCGCCACCATGCGCTCGACGAATTCTCCATGCTTTTTCTCGGTCTCGCCGTCCTTCTTGGAGCCGAACGAAATCACCGGCAGCAGATCCTCGACCTGGGAGAAGATCCGCTTTTCGATGACGTCGCGCATCTTCTCGTAGCTGGTCCAAGCCGGATTCTTGCCGCCGTTCTGGGCGCGCGAGCGCAGCGAGAACTTGACCACCTCGTTGCGGAAGTCCTTCGGGTTGGCGATCCCGGCGGGCTTCTCGATCTTGGTCAGTTCCTGGTTGATCGACTCGCGATTGAGCAGCTGCCCGGTGTCGGGATCCTTGAAATCCTGGTCCTCGATCCAGGCGTCGGCGTAGTCGACATAGCGATCGAACAGGTTCTGGCCGTATTCCGAATAGGATTCGAGGTAGGCTTTCTGGATTTCGTGGCCGATGAACTCGGCATAGCGCGGCACCAGTTCGCCCTTGATGAACTCGAGGTAGCGCTTTTCGACCTCGTCGTTGAGCTGCTCGCGGCGGATCGACTGCTCCAGCGTGTACATCAGGTGCACGGGATCGGCGCCGATTTCGCTGGTGTCGTGGTTGAAGGTCGCGGCCAGCACCTTGAAGGCAAAGCGCGTCGAGGCGCCGTCCATGCCCTCGTCGACGCCGGCGGCGTCCTTGTATTCCTGCACGCTACGGGCCTTGGGGTCCGATTCCTTGAGGGATTCGCCGTCATAGACCCGCATCTTGGCGAACACGGTCGAGTTGTCGTGCTTGCGCAGCCGCGTCATCACCGAAAACCGCGCCAGCGTCTCCAGCGTCGCCGGCGCGCAGGGCGCGCTGGCGAGTTCCGATCCCTGGATCAGCTTCTCGTAGATCTTCTGCTCCTCGGTGACGCGCAGGCAATACGGCACCTTGATCACGCAGATGCGGTCGATGAACGCCTCGTTGTTCTTGTTGCCCTTGAAGCTCTGCCATTCCGCTTCGTTGGAATGGGCCAGGATCACGCCGGTGAAGGGAATCGCGCCGATGTTTTCGGTCCCGATATAGTTTCCTTCCTGGGTCGCGGTCAGCAGCGGATGCAGCATCTTGATCGGCGCCTTGAACATCTCGACGAATTCGAGGATGCCCTGGTTGGCGCGGTTGAGACCGCCGGAATAGCTGTAGGCGTCGGGATCGTTCTGCGCGAAGGTCTCGAGCTTGCGGATATCGACCTTGCCCACCAGCGACGAGATGTCCTGGTTGTTTTCGTCACCCGGCTCGGTCTTGGCGATCGCGATCTGGCGCAACCGCGACGGCTGGATCTTGGCGACCCGGAACCGCGAGATGTCGCCGCCGAACGCCTCCAGCCGCTTGTAGCACCACGGGCTCATCAGGCCGCTGAGCCGGCGCCGCGGGATGCCGTAGCGCTCCTCGATCATCGCCCCCAGCGTGTCGGGATCGAACAGGCTGAGCGGGCTCTCGAACACCGGACTGAGTTCGTCGCCGGCCTTCAGCACGTAGATCGGGTTGACCTCCATCAGCGACTTCAGGCGCTCGGCCAGCGACGACTTGCCGCCGCCGACCGGGCCGAGCAGATAGAGGATCTGCTTGCGCTCCTCCAGGCCCTGCGCGGCGTGGCGGAAGAACGAGACGATCCGCTCGATCGTCTCCTCCATGCCATGAAAGCCGGCGAAGGCGGGGTAGACCCGCATGGTCCGGTTCAAAAAAATTCGGCCAAGGCGGGAATCCTTGGCCGTATCGATCATCTGTGGTTCACCGATCGCCGCCAATAGTCGCTCCGCCGCATTGGCGTATCGCATCGGATCGTTTCGACATGATTCTAGGTATTCGGCCATCGACATGTCCACTTCGCTGCGCGCCTCGAACGTGCGCGCGAACGCGTTGAACAGTGAGTCGGTGTACATCATGCGTCTCCCTCAGCTCATCGCGGCGGCCGATGGGGCAACGTGTCATGCGGTCATCAAGGCGACACTCGACACGTCGCGAATCAGCAGCAGCACAGACTTCAAGTGGACACCCGCATGCCACGCTTTCGCAAGATGGAATTGCGCGGTTTTGCCTCAGCAGGCATCACTTGCTGTATAAATATGCGGCGATCGGCAAAAAGTTCAGCCAACGCGACGGCTGTCACACCGAAGTGACCAGCGCCGTGCAATTACCGCAATTTAAACTTCTGGCAACGCACGGAAATTTGCTTTCACGCAGCCGCATCCAGATCGCCGTGGCGATCGAGGCGCGCACAATTAAGCTGGTACACGCGCCAAACTCACGCGCGGGAGACCAGCAATCATACTCTATCCTTGCGATGATCCAATCCGCTTTTCGCATTGCATCGAGCACAGCCTTGCCCTCGACGACCGCTTGGCGACGCAATCTTGGCCACTTTCAACCGACGGCGCGAGCGCCGGTCAATCGGCCTTGCGCGGTGCCGTGACGACGGAATGTTCGACCGCCTGATTGAAGAAGGCGGCTTCCTCGGCGGTGGCTTCCAGCAGTTGCGCATCCTGGTCGTAGATGTCGTTGCGGAATTGCACCACCTGGTCTCTGGTCATCCAGCCGGTCAGGTAGATCCACGCCACCGGAATCCGCTTCGGCAGCCGGATGTCGGCGCGCTGCCCGCTGGCGATCACCAGGTCGATCTCGGCGCGGCTCCATTGCGGCTGGTCCTTCAGCAGCCACGCCGCCAGGTCGCGCACGTTATCCACCCGGGTGCAGCCGTGGGAATCGAAGCGATAGTCGTCGCTGAACAGGTTCTTCTGGTTGGTGTCGTGCATGTAGACCGAATATGAATTCGGCATGTCGATCCGCACTGCGCCCAGCGCGTTCCAGGTGCCGGAGTCCTGGCGCACCGTGAAATTGCCGGCATGCGGCGCCGACCAGTCGACCAGGCGGGGATCGATGGCGGCGTCGTGGGCGTCCAGCAATTGCATGTGCATGCGGCCGAGATAACCGGGATCCTTGCGCATGCGTTCGACGATTTCGTTCTTCACGATCGATTGCGGAACGGTCCAGGTCGGGTTGAGGTTGACCTCGGTAATTTCGGCAGTGAGGGCCGGCGACGGCTTTTCGGTCTTGCCGACGATGACGCGATAGCGCCGCACCACCCTGTCGTTCTCGACCGCCTCGGCATAGGTCGCGGGTAGATTGACGACGACGTAGCGCTGGCCGAAGGCGAAATCCATGTTGGCGAGACGCTCGAGCGACGCTTCGAGCTGCTTGATCCGCCTGGTCACGGGAATATTGAGCGCGGCAAGCGTGCGGGGCGTGACGGTGCCGGTGGCCGCGAGCCCGTGACGCAGCTGAAACCGCTTCACCGCTCCGGCAAGCATGTCGTCGAAGCCGGCGCCGGGCTGGTCGTTGTCGAGGTCGCCGCTGATCGCGAGCCGCCGGCGCAGCAGATCGTCATGGGGCCCTTGAACGCCGACCGCGAATTTGGCGTCTTCGGGAATGGCGGGCCAGCCGCCGCGCACCGCGATATCGGAATAGCTGAGCGCCGCCTGCCTGATCCGCTCGGCGGTGCCTTTGTCGAAAATCGGTTCATCCGACAGCGCCAGCGCCGCGGCCGAGCGGGATTCCGGCGTGGAAGGAACAGCCTTCGCGGCCGGCGCAGGATGCGGCGGGGGCGATTGAGGGCCCGCGCTTTGACTTGACGCTGACTGCGCTGACGCGACCAGCGCCGCCGCGACAACAACGATCATCCGCATGGTTGAAATCCCGGATTGGAGATCCAAATCGCGAACTACCTCCGTTCGATGAATCTGCCCCAGGACGCCGCCGAATGCAAAGCTTCGGGCCGCGTCTTTCGCCGCACCGCCGCCGGTCGCTGGTCGCCGCATTGCAGCGCAGAAGTTAACGAAAGCTTAAGCCGCCGGTCGCCGCCCCTTCGCGAAGGAAGGAGAAGCAACAGATCTCCACGCCGATCGCGGCATCGCGTCTTCGACGGGCTAGTGGTCCGATTCCAACATTTGCATCCCATCGCAGCAGGCGCTTTGCAAATGTTGGAATCAAAGGACGACTAGCTAAGTTAAAGTGGCTAGTGGAGTTTTGGATTTGACATTCGCTTCGCGAGCCCGCGGCTGGGTGGGTAGCGAATGTCAATTCCACTCCACTAGTGTCAGACGGCCGATTTCAGATATTTCGGCGGGACGGACAGCGTCCAGCTCACGCCTTCCGGCGCGAAGCTCAGCTCGACCTTGCCTTCGAGCTTTTGCGACACCATCCGGTCCACCACCTCGTGTCCGAAGCCCCGGCGCGCCGGAGGCGCGACCTCGGGACCTCCGCGTTCGACCCAGCTCAACCGCAGTCCGCCGGATTCGTCCCGCGACCAGGTCAACGTCACCATCCCGGCCGGAGACGACCACGCCCCGTGCTTGAGCGAATTGGTCGCGAGCTCGTGCAGCGCCAGCCCGATCGCCTCGGCGGCGTCGGCGGCCAGCACCAGGTCCGGACCTTCGCAGCTGAGCCGCGCCGGCGCCGGGACGAACGCCTGCAGCTGGCGCCGCACCAGGTCGGCGAGCGCAATCCCGGTCCAGTGCTGCGCCACCAGCAATTCGCTGGAAATGGCGAGCCCCTGGATCCGCTGCGCGAACTGGTCGCCGAAGGCCTCCAGCGACCCGGCATTGCGCGACGTGATCCGCGCCATGGCCAGAATGATCGCCAGCTGGTTCTTCGAGCGATGCGCCAGCTCGTGCAGCAGAAACTGCTGATGTTCCTCGGCGGCGCGGCGTCGCGCGATGTCGCGGACGATGGAAATGAAGTATTTTGGCGCGCCGGCCACGTCGCGCTGCAACGCCACCGTCAGGCCGACCCAGACGGCCCGGCCGTCCTTGCGGATGTAGCGCTTGTCCAGCGAATAGGATTGCTTCTCGCCCGCCAGCAGGCCGCGCACGCCTTCGAGATCCTTCTCCAGGTCGTCCGGATGGGTGATGTCCTGGAAGGTGCGGGCGCGCAGCTCGTCGCGCGAATAGCCGACGATGTCGCACAGCCGCTGGTTGATTTCGAGCCATTTGCCGTCGAGGCCGACATGGGCGACGCCCACGGCCGCGTTTTCGAACGTGCCCCGGAACCGGCTTTCGCTCTCCCGCAGCGCCGCCTGTCCGCTGGCGATCTCCCGCGAGGCGTCGGCCATCGCTTCGCTGATCGCCGTGGCCTCGTGGGTCATATAGGCGCGGCCTGCGGTGGTTTGCCCGCGGCCGACCTGGCGCGCGTGGTTGACGAGCTGCGCCATCGACAGGCTGAGCCGCGCCGCCATCACCCGCCCGAAGCCGAGGCTGAGCAGCGCGAGCCCGATGCCGAACAGCGACGTCACCCAGAGGATTTTCTGCACCGGCGCGTCCACCTCGGCCATCGGCAGGCTGACCCCGACCGTCCAGCCGTCCCGCGTCGGGGCGTAGGCGGTGAGGAAACGGCCCCCGTCGTTCTCTACGGTCTCCCCGATGCCTTCGCCGCCTTGCGTCAGGTGCGTCCGCCAGCTCATCGCCGCCAGCGCGCCGACCGCGCGTCCGTAGTCCGGACGTTTGGCGACCAGGCGATGCTGGCGATCGAGGATCGAGACAACCTCCTTCTGACCGAAATCGCGAACGATGAGGCCGCGAAACCGGTCCAGATTGATGCCGATCACGAGCGCGTAGCGCGGCGGCGGCGGCTTCATCACCGGATAGACGACGAACGCCGCGGCCTTGCCGCCCAGGCCCCAGGCGATGTCGGACACCTGGGGTTTTCCGGACGACAGCGCCTGCGCCACGATCTCCGCCAGGTCCTGGCCGCCATCGGCGTCGTCGGCGGCGGGTGACGCCAGGGCGACCGGATGCCCGGCGCTGTCGCTCAGCGTGATGCTGGCGCCCGGAATGACGTCCGAGGCCCGCTGCGCTTGGTCCGCAAAGGCCTTGAGATCGCCAGTGGCCAGCGCGGGCGAGATCGACAGCGTGGATGCAACGGCGATGTGGGTGTCGATTTCATTGTCCACCAGCGAGGACAGCACATGGACATTGTCCATCAGCCGGTCGCGCACGGACCGCCGTTCCGCGGAGGCGAGCTGCTGGTACAGGACGAGATCCAGAACCAGCAGCGGCAGCGCCGTCACCAGCACCAATCCGCTCAGCAACTGGCGCATGGAAATCGGCCGCAAGGCGGACAGGCGAGCACGCAGCCAAGCTTCAATCCTGTCGCGATTGGGGGCGGTCATGGCGCAATGTGTTCGGCTGGCTGCGGTCTCTTCCGTCAACGGGCAGGCATGGAACTTGCGTTCCCTGCTTAGCAGGTTCCCCGGCCTGGCAACAGAAGGTCAAACCGCTTCGAATGAGTGGTGGCGGGCAAATTCATGGAAAATGCGAAGAGATTGCGGCGGCTTCGTTCATTTACACGGCGAAATTGTGTGCGCGCTTCAGTCCTGCCGCGGCATGGCGGGAACCGCAGCGTCATGGGACCGGGCTTCAGATCTCGCCGCGCCAGCTATAGGCGCGCGATCCGTTCGACGCGGTGGCCGACAACATGCCAGCTGGCGGTCCGGGCGGGGTGCCGACAATCGGCGACGACGGCACGGTTTCCCGGGAACCCTCGCCTTCGCCGTAAAGAGCGGCCATGTATTCGCGCTGCCAACGGTCGATATCGTAGGCGACAATCGTCGCCAGCAGCTCCCGATGGCGCTCGCGGCGTTCCTCAAGCGGCATCGTCAGGGCCTGCGCCAGCGCCGCCGTGACGGACTCGGAATCATAGGGATTGACCAGCAGGGCGCGCTTGAACGCGTCGGCCGCGCCCGCAAAGCGGGACAGGATGAGGACACCGGGGTTTTCGGGGTCCTGGGCGGCGACATATTCCTTGGCCACGAGATTCATGCCGTCGCGCAGCGGCGTGACGAGAGCGACGCGCGCCGTGCGGTAGAGTCCGGCCAGCGCGGAACGGCTATAGATCCGGTTGACGTACAGCATCGGCGTCCAGGAGACCTCGCCGAAGCGTGCGTTGATGCGCCCCGCCGCCGCATTGGCCTCCGCCGCCAATTCGGCATATTCGGGAATCTCGGACCTGTTTTTCGGGGTGATCTGCAGATAGGTGACTTTACCGGCCCATTCGCCGTGTTTCGCCAGGAAGGCTTCATAGGCGTCGAAGCGCTGAATCAGGCCTTTCGAATAGTCCAGCCGGTCCACGCCGATGATCAGGTCGCGGCCGCCGAGGCTCGTCACCAGATCCTGCACCAGCGCCGAGCGCACGTTGCGGCGGGCGAGGCGCTCGAACCCGCGCGGCTCGATGCCGACCGGATAGCAGCCGATCCGCGTGCGCTTGCCGTTCAGGCTGAGCGTGACCTGGTGCCCCTCCGCCTCGAACATTCGCAAATTCCGCGTCTCCTTGCATTCGGACAGCACGTAGCGCAGGAAATTCGCCACATCGCCCTCGGTCTGAAAGCCGACGACGTCGAATTGCAGCAGCAGCGGAAGCAGCTGCTCGTGGTTCGGCAGCGACGTCAGCACTTCCGGCGCCGGAAACGGCACGTGGAGAAAAAAGCCGATCCGGTTGCCACGGCCGCGTTTGCGCAACTCGTCCGCGATCGGGATCAGGTGGTAGTCATGGACCCAGATCAGATCGTCGTCCTTGATCAGCTTCTCGATCTGCGTGGCGAAGTGCCGGTTGACGCGGAAATAGCCGGTAAGGTCGCGGCGCGCGAACTCGGCGAGATCGAGCCGGTAGTGCAGAATCGGCCACAGCACCCGGTTGGCGAAGCCGTTGTAATATTCCTGGTAGTCGTCGTTCGACAGGTCGGCGACGACGTATTCGACGTTCTTTTCAAGGGTCGACGTGACCTGAATTTGATCCGGCGGCGCAACCTTTCCGCTCCATCCCAGCCAGATCCCGCCGTGGCGCTGCAAGGTGGGGCGCAACGCAACTTCCAGTCCGCCGGCGCGTTTTGCGCCGTCCTTGGACGGAACCGAAACCCGGTTGGAGACAACGACGAGCCGCGCCAATCACCTTCCTCCAATGAAAAACGCGCGTCACTCCAACATCGCGTTTACGAAAGCCAAAGCGGGGTTGTCATAATCGCAGGCAGCGTCAGCTTCACCGCTACAACGCGGTACCGCCGGAAAGGTTCACGATGGAGGAACCGCGCGGGCGATGCCTTGGCGGCTGTGACCGAAATGCATCATGGTTCGCTCGCGGGCGTCTCGCCACCGAGATAGGCAAGCCACGAGCGAACGTCGTGGGGCGAGGCGAAGGCGCCGCGAGCCCCGCGCATCAATTTCCCCACCGAATAGCCGACGCCGCCGAGCTCCGGCAAAATCCGAAACACCGACTCGTCCGTGGCGTCGTCGCCGACGAACAGCGGCATCCGCTGGAAGAATGGCGGGCTGCCCATCAGCTCGCGCACCGCTTCGCCCTTGTTGACCTTCCCCGACTTGATTTCGATGACGCATTTTCCATGCAGGACCTCCAGCGCGTCGGACGCAACGGCGGCGACGATCGCGCGGATCTTGACCTCGAGCGAGGGGCCGAGCTCCGGCGCCAGCCGGTAGTGCACCGCGAGCGAAGCGCCTTTGTCCTCGACCAGGATCCGCGGATCCAGCGCAATCCCCGCCACCAGCTTGCGCAGCGCGCCGCCGATGGTCTGGTCGGTCCGGAAGCGGACAGGTTGATCCGCGAGCAGACGGATCTGCGCGCCGTGGCCGCCGATCGCGGGAAGCCGCAGCGGCGAGAACAGCCCGTCGAGATTCTCGACCAGCCGCCCGCTCACCAGCGCCAGCGCGCCGCCGCAGCGCCGGTGCAACGCGCGAAGGCTCGCGCGCAACGTGGACGGGACTTCGACGCCGGATGGTGTCGCGGCAACGTCCAGGATCGTGCCGTCGACGTCCAGCAACAGGGCGACCGTCGACACGTCTTGCGGCTCCCACGGCGGGAAGTGGTCGAAGGAAAAGACGTCGTCTTCGCTCAGATTCATCGCTTGCATGCTTTCCGACGACGCGTCCCGCCCCGACCCGTCAGCGACGCTGCGCCAGGGTTCGGCCGTACCCACTGTCAATGTAGCAACGACGCGTCCGGTTCCACACCGGAGCATGGACCGGCGGCGGGCCTGGAATGAATCGGAACCAACGCCCCCCACAACGGGTTGTGCCGGCGCTTCCAACTTCACTTCGTGGCAGGATGGCATCATGCAAAAGCTCAAAGCAGTCGGAACTGCGCGCGACCTCGATACGCCGGTGGATCTGCCCAACGAGGCGACCCGCGCCGTGAGCGCGGCCCTGAACGAGGTGCTCGCCGACAGCTTCGTGCTGTATCTGAAGACCAAGAACTTTCATTGGCACGTCAGCGGGCCGCACTTTCGCGACTATCACCTGATGCTCGACGAGCAGGCGGAGCAGATCTTCGCGACGACCGACGACCTGGCGGAGCGCGTTCGCAAGATCGGGGGCACCACCATCCGCTCGGTCGGCCACATCGCGCAGCTCACCCGACTCGCGGAGAACAACGAGGCCTTCGTCGCGCCTCACGCCATGATGGCCGAACTGATCAAGGATCATCAGGCCGTGGTCGCGCGCATGCGCGGCGTCCACGAGCTGGCTGACAAGCATGACGACGTCGCGACCGCGAGCCTGCTCGAGAATATCATCGACGGTGCCGAGCGCCGCCTCTGGTTCCTGTTCGAGACGTCGCGTCAGCAGAGCTGACGTCCGGAGACCCGAAACCGTCGAACGAGGCGCTGTCGCCGCCCCCTCGCTCACGCGAACCGGCGACGCGCACGGGAACCTGTTGCGTCAAACAACGTTGGTGTGGCGGAGCGGACCTGGATTTCGGTCAGAGCCACGCCTTTCCCAACCGCAATCGGGGTCAGCCATGAAGCAAGACACTCAACGTTTCCGGAAATCGCACGCGCAAGCCGCCGATCAGCCGTTCGGCGACCGCGCCACGGGCGGCCCCACCAGGTCGGCGGACGCGACCACGCACGCGGCCATGTCGCAGGACGCCGCCGAAGAAGTTCGGGCGCTGCGCAAGGACCTCGAGGGCCTGCGAGACGCGGTGGCCGCCTTCGTGTCCCAGACCGCGGAGCGGACGGCGCGGGCGGCGCAAGGCGTTGCCTCCTCGGTCGCGGATCAGACCGGCGCGGCCGCAAGCAAGCTCGCGGATCGCGGCACGGCGATCGCCTCCGAAGCCGCCGACCAGGCCAAGGGGGTCGCGGCGGAAATCGAACAGCTGGCACGTCGAAATCCGCTGGGCGCCATCGCGGTGGCGGCGGCCATCGGCCTCGCGATCGGCATGATGGGACGGCGCAGGTGACCCTTGTCCTGAAAGCGCTCAAGCTGCTCGGGCTTGACGTGCCGGCCAGAATTCACACGGCAAGGGTCGCACTGGAGCTGTTGGCCGGCAAGGCTAGGGACGAAATCCGGCGGGCCGCGCGGTACGGGTCGGTCAGCGCCGCATTTGCCGCGATCGCTTTGCTCTCCGCCATGGCGTTCCTCGCGGTCGGCCTGGCCGCACTCTATCTTTACGTTTCGGATCTCCACGGCCCCTATGCGGGGCTGGCCGCGGTCGCGGCGGTGCTGGTCGTGGTGGCCGCGGCATCTGGTCTGGTCGCGGTGATTCGCTCACGGCCCGCGCCCCACGCTCACACCTTCGACGATCCTGCAAACCGCACCCGTGCAGACCGGGACGACGTCATCCGGGACACCGCCGACGGCGGCATCGGTCGCGACGATGCGTCCGTGGCCGCGGCGGGTGTTGCGCCGGATGTTCTCGCGCTCGTCAGTCTGCTGCTCGGCCGGTACCTCGCCTCTCCAGCTAACCCTCCGCTTCCGAACGAAGGTTTGCATCAGCTTCGCGTCTCGACCGACGATCCGGGCGATGATGCGCTGGAGCTGGCGGCGCGGGTCGTCAGCGACGGCGATCGCACCAACATGCTCGCCGTCCTTGCCGGGGCGGCATTCATGGGTTGGCTGGTGGCGCGTCCGCCGCGTGATCATCGCGCGTGACGCCGGGCAGGGCCCGCATTCGATCGGGAATGATTTCCGCGCGTCCCGGCATCGACGCCATGGCCGGAGGAACCTTTTGCGTCGGCGAAACTTGTTGCGCTGCGGATCGGCCGATTGCGCGGCATCGAGGATTTCCCGGACGATTTCCTGAACGGCGCGAACTTTTCGCAGCGCCGTCACGCCAACAGCCGAGGCGTCGACGTGCGCAGCGCGGCAGCCGCAGTGTCAAGAAAAGGAACTTTAAAGCAAAGCTATTCGGAGATCGAGATGACCCGCTTCAACCCCGCCCCGCCCGACAAATACACTGACGACGTCAAGGCTTCGCCGCGCGTCGCCCGGCATCCCTACGACCTGGAGAGCGGGCTCGAAGATACCTTCCCGGCGTCGGATGCCGTCAGCGCGGCGCAGCCCGCGCAGACGAGCTACGACCTGCCGAAGGATCGCCCGAACTGATCACGCGCGCGACCGGCGCAAGGCCGCGCCCACCTCACCGCAGCTGCTCCGCCAGCACCTGCCGCACGTCTGAAACCACGGCGCGCTCGCCCGCGCGCGGCGGCAGCAGACTGAACTCGACCTCCGGCAGCAACCAAACCAGATTCTTATAGTTGCCAGTGTCCCTATGGTTCTAACATTCGCAAAGCAGGCCGCAGCAAGGTGATGCGAAAGTTAGAACCGGGACACTAGCGGCTCATGCGCGCCGAGGCCGGATGGCCCGGCACCTTGAAGCGCTTGCCGGTGTCCGCAACCCTGGTGCCATTGACCTTCAGAATCGAAAAATCCTGGCTCAGGAAGTTTCCCACCAGAATGTACCTGCCGTCCGGGGTGAACATGATGGCCTCGGGCAATCCGCCGACCTCGATATCCTGGGTCTTGGTCACCTTCTTGCCGTCGATCTTCAGCACCGAGACGCTGCCGTTCTCATGGTAGAAGAAGGCCTTCTTCATGTTGGAGCCGCGCAGGATGGCGGCGGCCGCGAGATCGCCCTTCGGACTCATGGCCAGCCCCTCGGGGCCGTCGCCGACCACCACCCGATCGATGATGCGCGGGGGCGTGGCTTCGAGATCGATCACGCTCGTGGTGTCGACGTTGCCGTCCGACGATCCCGCGCCGCCGTTGTCGGAGGTCAGCGCGATCTTGCCGTTGGGCGTCACCACGATATTGTAGGGCCACTGGCCGGTCGGCAGGTCGACCTTGTTGTAGGTGACCTTGTCGCCGGCGATGTCGAGCACCGATACCTTGTGCGCGGGGAATCGCACGGCCAGCGCCCGCGTGCCGTCCGGCGTGAACACCACGTGGGCGACGCTGTCGGGCATCGCGATGGTATCGATGACCTTGACGTCGGTGCCGTTGACCGAGAGCACGGTGATCGAGTTGTCGCCGCGATTGGCGACCAGCGCCATCTTGCCGGACGGGCTGATGCTCAGCCCCGACGGTTGCTTGCCGGCGGTGATCGTCGCCGCCAGGCTGGGAGGGTTGGCCTTGAGATCGATGACATAGACCTTGTTGTCGGGCACCTGTTTCAGCGTGTCGCCATCCCTGATCACGTCGACCGAATCAGCCACCAGCGCGACCGACCCGGTTGGGTCGATGTCGAGATTGACCGGCGGCCCGACCACCGAATTCTTCAGCGGCAGGGTGGCGACGATCCTGGGACTTTCGGGGTTGGCGAGATCGACGATCAGGACCGTGTCCTTGCCGGGCGGAGACAGCACCGTCTTTCCGTTATCGTCCCATGAGATCTTCTCGTCGCAGCCGACGATCATGAACGGCTTGGCATGCGCGAGGCCGAGGATGGAGCTGCAGAAAAGGATGGCGGCTCCCAGCGATAATCCGACTGTTCTATTGACAGGCATTGTGCGCGTTCTCCCGGATGCGACCGGCCTCTCGCGGGCGGGTTTGCGCCTCAACAATATGCGGGGAACCCGGTTTTTGCCAACGCGATCCCTGTACCCGCCGCAGGTCCGAAGCCGCGGGACGCTCGCCTGCGCGCCGCGGCAGACTGAACCCGACCCGCGGCGGCGCGGGAAGCGCCGGGTCACGCGCAATGGCGCTCACGCCCGTCGGCGTCACCGCGGCGTTGAGCCGCGACACCCAGGTCCAACTCAGCGTATGGCCGTCGCACGGCTGGTGGATTTCATCCCGCACCGCGTCATTGCATCGACACGTGCCGTCCCGGTGCGGCAATGACCGGTTTCCGGCTCGGCGCCACCCGGACAGCCCTGAAAGCACTCAGATTCAATATCTTGCGTGTACTCGCAAAGACCGGTTCCGGTGTTTGCGGAACAAGCCTAAGCTTGATTAGCACTCGGCCCT
>JBKQQE010000566.1:0-9129 GCA_052326245.1 Xanthobacteraceae bacterium
TCGGTCCGGCCCCGATCACCACCACCTGGTGGCGCCTGGGCCGGCCCGACTTCTGTTCCTCCGACTGCGTGTAGCCGAATTTCGGATACTGATCGGTCTTGAGCACGTGGCGTTCTCCCGCACGCGGTCGCCCGGCGAAGTGCCGGGTGCCGCGGTGTCGTCCCGAGGAAAAATCGTGGTCGTGGGCGTCCGGTCCGGCGCCTCAGGCGGTGCCGAATTCCTTTTCGTGCAGCCAGGCGGTATGGCGCGGCGGCTTCTTGGTCCGCGACCATTCCTCGACCATTTCCTGGGCGACGTCGGTCATGCGCTTCATGCGCTCCGGCGTCGTGGTCCAGGCCGCGACCTCGAGGCGATGTCCGCTCGGGTCGTAGAAGTAGATCGACTTGAAGATGTTGTGGTCGGTGGGGCCGACCACGTCGAGGCCGGCCGCCTCCGCCCGCGCCTTGGCCTCCATCAGGACGTCCATGTCCTTGACCTGGAACGCGATGTGCTGGGTCCATTCCGGCGTGTTGGGATCGCGGCCCATGGGCGGGGAATTCGGCAGCTCGAAGAACGCGAGAATGTTGCCGTGGCCAGCGTCGAGGAAGATGTGCATGTAGGGGTCGGGCGCCTTGGTCGAGGGCACCTTGTCTTCCGCGATGGCGCCGATCAGGTCCATGTTGAGGACCTTCTTGTAGAACTCCACGGTCTGCTTGGCGTCGGTGCAGCGATAGGCGACGTGATGGATCTGATCGATCTTCATGGGTGCTCTCCCGGCTGGCGGCCTTGTCATGTCTTGCCTTGGGACCATTAGTAACTAAAGTTACCAATACGGTCAAGTGAAATGTTTGGTCGCCCGTCCAATCGGTATTCCAACGGTAATATTGCAACAAGGCGCCTTCTCCCTTGCTGTTTTTTAGTTTCGAATGATACTTTCTCGGTGCAGGACACCAAGTGCTCCAGATGACCGACAGCCTTCTCGATCTTCAGCGGTTTTTCCCCTATCGGCTCGCGGTGCTGGCCGAGGACGTGTCGCGCACCGTGGCCCAGCTCTATACCGACCGCTTCGACCTGACGCGCCAGGAATGGCGGGTGCTGGCGGCGGTCGCCGCCAATCGCCAGATGGCGGCCAAGGAGATCGCGGAATATTCCACCCTCGACAAGATGTCGGTCAGCCGGGCCGTCGCGGCGCTCGAGGCCAAGGCGCTGATAGCCCGCGCGGAAGATCCGACCGATCGCCGCAACAAGCTTCTCACGCTGACGCCCTCCGGGCGGGCGCTGTATCAGAAGATCGTTCCGCTGGTCCGCGCCCGGGAGGACTATCTTCTCGACGCCCTCAGCCCGGGCGAACGCGAGGTCCTTGACGGCGTGCTGGACAAGCTGGCCTCGCGCGCCCGCAGCCTGCGACAGCGCGGGTGAGGCGCGGCCGCAGCGGCCGTTTTCCCGACACCCCTGGCCGAGAGCCGTGGTCGCGCCCGATCGGCGCAATTTGAGCGATCGCCGCGACGGAAACTTTACCGATCGCGCACGACGCAGAGCCCCGTCGGGAACCGTCGGTGGCGGTCCGACACGCCTCCCGCCCCACGCCAATTAGCGGTTCGTTACTAAATTGGGCCTATCGTGAGCGGGTTCGGGCTCGCGGCAGCGAACCGGACGGCGCGAATGATTCCGAGCTGGCCTCGCGCTGCGGCCTGTGGCCCGAACCTAGTGTGGTGGATTTGACGCGTGCACGGCCTCGACGGGTCGAACAAGCCGCCGGTGGCGCACGCACCGGACCATAGACCCAGAGCGAGAGACCGGCGTCCGCAAGACGCGATCACGATGGCACAGGATGGCGCCCAGATCGATCGACTTCGCCGCTACCTGCAGCAGCTGACGCTGCAGGAGCGCGGCCACCTGCTCGCCGAACTCGAGCGGCTGCAGCTCTACGGCGAAAACGCCGCCGGCGCCGACATCGTGCTGGCCGAGCTGCGCGCCGAATTGCGCAAGAACGGTCAGGACGGGAACCGCCAGGATCCCGCCGCGCGTTTCTTCTTCGAACCGCTGGAGCCGGTGCTGATCGACGGGCCGCCCGAACATGCCGGCTGCGGCCGGATCTCGCGCGGATCGCTGCCGACGATCTGGGAGTGGATGACCGCCAATCTGCTGCGCGCCATGGCCAGCGACTATGCCATCCAGATCAAACGGCTGGTAGCCGCCAACAACACCCACGAAGCGCAGTCGGTCGCCGCGGCGTTCCAGAGCAAAGTGGTCAAGATGCTGGACGATACGCTCACCTCGGCGAATGGCGCCGAACAGATCAAGGCCGGCCTCGCCACCTTCACCAGCCTGCCGACGTTCGACGACCTCATCAAGATCTTGAAGGTGCTGCGGGCGAGGACCACGCTGGCGCGATTCGGCAAGGCGCTGCCGACCAAGATCCGCAGGCTGGAAGGCGAACCGCTCGCCAAGATCAGGACGCTGCTCGACACGGTGCAGGCCGAACACGAAGACGCGGTCCCGTTCGCGCTGACCATGGTGGCGCGGCGGTTGAAGACGCCGTGGCAGCTGATCCGGCTCGCGACCAAGAGCGCGGGCACCAAGGAGGCCTCGGCCATCGCCGCGACACCCTACGCCGTCGCCGTCTCGATCGCGCTCGACGAGATCGAGGGCAAGCAGCTGGGGCTGCGAAAAGCGCTCAAGAGCAACCGCATCACGGTGGCCAGGGACATCCTGGTCGACATCTACGACGTCGAATATGCGCTACGGGTGCGGATCGACCATCTCGGTCAATCGCCCTGGGGGCGACGCCTCGACGACCTCATCGCGGCGGTGGACAAGGCGGTGGCGTCCGAGGTGACGACGATTCCGGACAACCTGCACCACATCCTCGACTCGCGGCGCCTGCACCGCCACCACTCCCTGAAAGGGCGCCTCACCTATCTGGCGTGGAAGATCTACGACGCGTTCGCCGCGCTGGGCCAGACCTTCCGAAAGCTGACCTCCCCCGGGCTCAGGCGCATTCCCGAGGCTTGATCCGGACGCCGCATTGCAAAACGCCGACGGCTGCGGGGGTTCGCCAGATCGCCGCCTGCGCGCGCATCCCACCGCGGCAGCTCCGCTGCCAGCACATTGCTGGCCTGCCTTGACCCTGGGCGCGGGTCGGGAAATCATGCGCAGTCGCGACAATTCCTCGCGGAAACTCGCCGCGGACGTCAACGTCGGATCCGCCGTGCCGGGAGGACCATCATGGCCGAAATCGTGTCGCTCGAGGCGCTGGCCGCCGAAGTCAAATCCGGGATGAAAATCGCGGTACCGGCGGATTACTGCGGCGTCGCCATGGCGGCCACCGCTGCCATCCTCGCCAACGCCCCGCGCGACCTGCATCTGGTCTGCGTGCCGGTCACCGGCATGCAGGGCGACATGCTGATCGGTGCCGGGCTGGTCGGCACCCTGGAGACCAGCGCCGTGACCCTGGGCGAAGCCGGCGGCGCGCCGCGCTTCATCGACGGCGTGCGCCGCGGCGCGTTTCGCCTGATGGATGCCACCTGTCCGGCGGTGCATTCGGGGCTGATTGCGGCGCAGAAGGGCGTCCCCTTCCTGCCGATCCGCGGCATCATCGGCAGCGACCTGCTGAAGACGCGGACCGATTGGCGAATCATCGACAACCCGTTCGGCACCGACGACCCGATCGTGGTGGTGCCGGCGATTCACCCCGATATCGCGCTGTTCCACGCGCCGGAGGCAGACCGGTTCGGCAATGTCAGGATTGGCCGGCGCCGCGAGCTGGTCACCATGGCGCATGCCGCCAAGGCGACGCTGGTCACCGTCGAGCGCATCAGCGAGACCTCGCTGCTGCACGACGAGGATTCCGCCGCCGGCGTGCTGCCGGCGCTCTATGTCGACGCCATCGCGCAGGCGCCGCGCGGAGCCTGGCCGATCGGGCTGTGGGGCGAGTATCCGGCCGACCCGGATGAGATCGCGCGCTATGCGGCGATGGCACGGACCCCCGAGGGCTTTGCCGCCTACATCGACGGCTTCAGCCGCCGTCTCGCCGAGGCCGCATGACCGCTCGCCCCGACACCACGCCGGACTATTCGGCGCGCGAACTCCTGATCGCGACCATCGCCGATCTGCTCGACGGCATTCGCCATGTGGCGGTCGGGGCGTCATCGCCGATTCCCGCCGCCGGCGCCATGCTGCTGCGGGCGCGCAACGAGAGCCGCGGCCGCGAGCGCGTCCGCATCTCCATCCTCGGCTCGCAGGAGCACAACTTCTTCACCAACGGCGGCGTCGAACTGTTCGACTGCGCCGCCCAGGGACGGGTCGACGCCTTTTTCCTCGGCGGCGGGCAGATCGACGGCGAGGCGAACATCAACCTGGTCGGGACCGGGCATTATCCCAAGACCGACGTGCGCTGGCCCGGCTGCTTCGGCTCGGCGTTCCTCTATTTCGTGGTGCCGCGGGTGATCCTGTTTCGCGAGGAGCACTCGCCGCGCGTTCTGGTCGACAAGGTCGACTATATCAGCGCGCCCGGCACCAGCGAGGGCGTCGCGCGCAGCGGCGGACCGTATGCGCTGTTGACCGGCCTGGCGCTGTTTTCGTTCGACCCGGCGCGCAAGCGATTCACGCTCAAGAGCGTCCATCGCGGCTCGACCGCCGCGGAGGTCCGGGCGCAGACCGGCTTCGACTACGATGCCCCGGCCGAGCCGCCGCAGACCCCGGCTCCCGACGCCGCCACGCTGACGCTGTTGCGCGGCCGCGTTACCCGGGAGCTGGCGGAGACCTACCCGCATTTTGCCGACACCTTGCGCGGCGAACGGGCCGCGGCCTGAATTGACACCCGCCTTTCGAAGCTCGTGAAACGCCGCGGACGCTTCGCGAACTTCCGCAACAGGGTACTGGCCAGCGGCAGACGCGCCGAAATGACGCCGCCGTGCCGTCTTTTCTGTTCCACGCCTCCCCGGGCCATATTACTCTGTCGCCCAAATCAAAAATGATACCGGGGGGATCGATGTACACAGGTCTGCACGCGAAGCTGCGCCCGAACCAGGTCGCCTTCATCATGGCCGGGTCGGGGGAGAGCGCGACCTACGCCGAACTCGAAGCCCGCGGCAACCGGCTGGCGCATCTGCTTCGCAGGCAGGGGCTCAAGCGGCTCGATCACTATGCGATCTTCATGGAGAACAACAGCCGCTATCTCGAAGCCTGCGGCGCCGGCGAGCGGTCGGGATTGTACTACACCTGTGTCAACTCCTACCTCACCCCCGGCGAACTCGCCTACATCCTCAACAACAGCGAATCCCGGGTTCTCATCACCTCCCGCGCCAAGCTCGACGTCGCGCGCGCCGCGCTGAAGGAGTGCCCGCGGGTGCAGCTCTGCGTGGTCGTCGACGGCGACGGCGAAAGCGACCGCATCGTCGGCCTCGAGGCGGCCACGGCGGGATTGCCCGACACCCCGATCGCGGACGAGTTCGCCGGCACCGCGATGCTGTATTCCTCGGGGACCACGGGGCGGCCGAAGGGCATCCTGCGGCCGCTGCCGGAACAGCCCCCGGCGCAGCAGCTGCCGCTGTTCGATTTCCTGCAGAAGCTGTGGCACTACCGCGAGGGCATGATCTACCTGTCGCCCGCGCCGCTCTATCACTCGGCGCCCCAGGCCGCCGTCAATCTCACGATCCGGATGGGCGGCACCGCGATCATCATGGAGAGCTTCGATCCCGAGCGCTATCTGCAGCTGGTCGAGCAATACAAGGTGACCCACAGCCAGCTGGTGCCGACGATGTTCTCGCGGATGCTGAAGCTTCCCGAGGACGTCCGGCGGCGCTACGACCTGTCATCGCTCGAGATCGCGATCCACGCCGCCGCGCCGTGCCCGGTCGCGGTCAAGGAAGACATGATCAAGTGGTGGGGGCCGATCATCCACGAATATTACGGCGCCACCGAAGGCCTCGGCTTCACCGCCTGCGACAGCGCGCAGTGGCTGGCGCACAAGGGCACCGTGGGCAAGGTTCTGCTCGGCGACCTTCACATCCTCGACGAGAACATGCAGCCCTCCCCGGTCGGCACGCCGGGAACGGTCTGGTTCAAGACCGCCACGCCGTTCGAGTATTTCAACGATCCCGTCAAGACCAGCGAAGCCCGCTCGGCGGACGGCAGCATGAGCACGGTCGGGGACGTCGGCCATACCGACAGCGACGGCTACCTCTATCTCACCGACCGCGCCACCTTCATGATCATCTCCGGCGGCGTGAACATCTATCCGCAGGAATGCGAGAACCTGCTGATTACCCATCCCAAGGTCGCCGACGCCGCGGTGTTCGGCGTCCCCAACGCCGATCTCGGCGAGGAGGTGAAGGCGGTGATACAGCCGATGTCGGGCGTCGTCGCCGGGCCGGAGCTCGCCGAGGAACTGATCGCGTTCTGCGCCCAGTCGCTGTCGCGCCAGAAGGTGCCGCGCTCCGTCGACTTCATCGAGGAAATGCCAAGGCTGCCGACCGGGAAGCTCTACAAGCGCCTGCTGCGCGACCGCTACTGGGGCGAGCACAAGACGCGGATCGTCTGACACGATTGCGGATGCGTTGAACCGATGCCGGCGCCGCGATTCGCAGGTGCCTGCGATGGACCGTGCCTGTGCGGGCGGGGTGCACGCCATCGTGATATTTGTGCACGATTTTTAACGCAACATTGGACGGCGGCGCGGCTTTAATTCCCTTGCAGCCGCGGGCCTTAGGCAGTGCGGGCGCCGGAAGAGAGGAGATCGCAAGATGCTGAAGATTGCTCGGCGACGGGAAACGATCTTGGACGTCTATAATGTGGTTCTTGCGCTGTTTCTGTTCATTGCGCCGTGGCTGTTCGCGTTCGGCAATGAATACGCGCGGATCGATCTGTGGGCGAGTAGCGCCGCGATCGTCGCCGTGTCGGTTGCCGCCATCGTCGTGTTTTCGATCTGGGAGGAATGGCTCATCGCCGCGCTTGGCGTCTGGCTCGTTGTCTCGCCGTGGGTGCTCGGCTTTGCGCACACGCGCGCGATGCACTACAGCATCGCCATCGGGGCGGCCGTGACACTCATCGCACTCACCGAGATCCTGGTGATCTTCGACGCGAAGACCAGCGATCCGGTCTCGAGTTAAAGACACGTCCTGCGTCTATTGAATTTGAATGTTTCCGGTCAGGTACAGCAGGCCGTCGACGATGAAATGGGTCGATGTCGAGAGAATCTGCGAGATGAAATCGAGATTGACGCCGATCCGGGCTCCGAGCGCCGGGAGAATGAAAAGCAGCCCGATCAAGATCGGAAGGCCGTAGGGCTCGATGCGTGAGAAGGGAACGGCCAGCGTGCGGGGAAGCACGCCCGCGACGATCCGTCCTCCGTCAAGCGGCAGCAGCGGCAGCAAGTTGAAAATCGCGAGAATGACGTTGATCAGGAGCGCGTTGCCGAGATTCGCGGCGGCCCAATGTGCTGCGGTTGCAGGCAGATAGCCGACCAGACGGAAGGCAAGCGCCGCCGCCGCCGCCAGCAGCAGGTTCATGCCTGGACCGGCGGCCGCCACGAGAATCATGCCGATTCGCGGGCTGCGAAGCGCCCGAAAATTCACCGGCACCGGCTTCGCATAGCCAAACAGAAACGGAGAATGCAGCAGCAAGAGCATTCCCGGCAGCAAGATCGTGCCGAACGGATCGATGTGCTTGAACGGGTTGAAGCTGACCCTGCCTTGCAGCCATGCCGTATCGTCTCCGAGCAGGTGGGCAACGAACCCGTGCGCAGCCTCGTGGAATGTGACGGCGATCAATACCGGCAACAGCCAGATCGATACCTCATAGGCCATCATGCCAGCAGAACCACCCATCGCAACTCCATGCCTGGCCGATGACCCGCCGATCCGCGCCTTCGTGTCTCGCACTGATAAGCAGGCGCTTACTTGGGTTCAAGGCGACCCTCCAATGACAGGCGCGCGCTGCAAGCGCAACCGCCGACAAAGCTTGGGCCTCCGTTAACGGGCGGCGTCGCCCTTGAGGAAATTGTCGGCGGGCCGGAAGGCGCGGCTGAACGGGGAGGCCATTCGGCTGTCGCGCGGGGCTAGCGGCTATTCCAGCCCGTAGTGCCGGTGGCACGCCGAGCAAATCCCGTCGAGACGGTCGCTGACCTCGGCGACGGATTTGAGATCATGGGCTTCCGCGGCGCGATAGGCCTTGTCGGCGGCCGCCGCCAGCTGTTGGGCATAGCCGATCCACGCCTGATCGCGCACCCGCTGCGGGATCAGCAGGGCGTTGGTGGCCTCGGCGAGCGTCGCCGCGCCGCTGACGACCTGCTCCCAGTCGGCATCGGTTTGCGGCGCGAGGTCGTGCTCGCCTTTGGCGTCGATCACCGTGCCGTTGACCCGCCAGATGATGGTCGCCGCCGGCGTCAGCACGTGCTCCATGAAGGTCTTCATGTCGACATGCGGCTCAAATGGCGCCGCCGGGCCGGCGCCTTCACCCGACGCCGCGGAGGCGGCCGCGCCGGCGACGACGGCCACCGCAACGAGCTGACGCCAAGGGCGGAAGCGGACCATCTACCCGACCTTCATGGTAAAGCCGATCCAGCGCCCGCAGGCGACCACCGCGATCCACAACACGATCGAGAGCCCGCCTGCCAGCCGGGCCGGCAGCGGCGGCCGGATGTCGTTGTCCCAGCGCGCCTGGTCCCTGCCGCTGATGACGTGGAACAGCGCCATGTTCAGTCCCGCGGCGCAGATCAGCACCATCTTGGCGACGAAATAGCCGTTGCCCAGGTATTTGGTCGCGTTGGAAATGAACAGCAGGCTGCCCGAGGCGACCGCCACCGCGAACGCGCACCAGGTCAGCGGCAGGATTCCGTGGGTGAGCCGGCTCACCGGCCGGTGAATCGAGGCGAGCCCCACCAGCCTCAGGTCGACCGCGAAAATCGACCCGACCACCAGGCAGATCGCGAGCACGTGCACCGATTCGATCAGCGGAAACAGCACGTCGTTCTCGCGAACGCTGTCGGCAAGCGCGCTGTTCTCGAAATATGCAATCAGCTCCAGCAACATCATCCCGCCTGCGTGTACGCGATCCAGCGTCCGGCGAAGAGCACGCCGCACCCGACCAGGATGGAGACGGTCGCCGCCAGCTGCCCCGCGATCCGCCGCATCCGCCCCTTGTCCCAGA
>JBKQQE010000567.1:0-2706 GCA_052326245.1 Xanthobacteraceae bacterium
TGGCCCGGGCGACCCAGTACACACCAGACGTCATGAGAAATCGACGAGAGAAACTACAAATAGCAGATTGAACCACGCGCGCCGGGAGTACTGGGTCGTCCGGTCAAGCCGGACGACGACGCTTAAATTGGATCGCGGCCTCGACCAAAACTCCGCAAACCGGAAGCCGTCAACGTCCCGTCCTAAATCTCCACCACCTCTCCCGGCCGCAGCGCCACGAACTTCTCGCGCGGATGGCCGGCCGCATCCAGCGCCGCATGCAGGGCTGCGACCGGCGCGTCGATCGCCTCGTCGGTGAGCTGGAAGGTGCCGTGATGATGCGCCAGCGCGCGCTCGGCGCCGCAATCGGCCAGCGCCTTCACCGCGTCCTCCGGGTTCATGTGCTGGTCGCGCATGAACCAGCGCGGCTCGTAGGCGCCGATCGGCAGCAGCGCGACGCGCAGCGGGGCGTGCCGGTCGCGCACGCGGCGGAAATGCGCGCCGCTGCCGTAGCCGGAATCGCCGACCACGTAGACCTTTCCCGCGGGCGTCTCCAGCACGAAGCTCGCCCATAGCGCCTGGTTGCGGTCGAACAGCCCGCGCGCCGACCAGTGCCGCGTCGGCACCAGCGTCGCCGACACCGACGGCCCGAGATCGACGCGGTCGTCCCAGTCGAACGCCTCGGCGCGGATCGCCCTGTCATGGGCCCGCATGGTGAGGTCGTTGCCGAGCGGGGTGATCACCCTCGGCGCGAAGCGCTTCGACAGCCGCGACAGCGTGGGGAGATCGAGATGGTCGTAGTGGCCGTGCGACACCAGCACCACGTCGATCGGCGGCAGCGCCTCGAAGGCGATGCCCGGCGGGTTGACGCGCCGGGGCCCCATCGAGCGGAACGGCGAGACCCGCTCCGACCACACCGGGTCGGCCAGGATGTTGAGGCCGCCGACCTGGATCAGCCAGGAGGCGTGGCCGACGAACGAGAAGCGCATGGCGGCGCCGTCGACGCACGCGGGCGGGGTGTCGGAAAAAGGCGAGGGACGATGCACCGGCCACGGCGCCGGCCGCCGCGTCCGCTGCCAGTGCAGCACGTCCGCGAGCCGCTTCGGCGGCACGCCATCGGGATCGTGAAAAATCCGGCCGTTGAAGTGATCGGAGACCGGTCCCCGGTATCGCGCCATGAATTCGCCTGCCTCAAGAACCTGCGTCCGCCGCCGCGCCGCTAGTGTGGTGGATTTGACATTCGCTTCAGTATCGCCGCGAACTCTCCAAGCGAATGTAAAATCCAAAACCACACTAAAATCTTATAGTTGCTAGTGTCCCTTTGGTTCCAACATTCGCAAAAGAGCCTGCCGCAAGGTAATGCGAATGTTGGAACCGGGACACTAGGTATCCGGGGCGGCCCACCGACATGGGGCGCCTGGGAACGGTTTGCAACGGTGGGCGCGGCATCACGCCCGACCCGGGCGCCTGGCTTGCCCCACCGAGCATTCATATAACATGTTGATTTATTTGGATTTCACGCAAGCCCGGCAACGCGCGCGGCGTCCCGCCCGGAGGCTTTCCCGGCCGCCACGCGGTTGACTTTGCGTCCCCTAAGGGCTTTAAGTCCGCCTTCTTTCGGAAAGAGCCCCTTTTCGATCCGCCGCCCGGCCCGTGAGGCCGGAGGTCAACGCCCGACAGCGCTGTGCGCCCTCGGGCGCAAAATCGTTTGGGGCATGGCGCGAAGTCGGAAACACAGATGTTCGACACACTGTCGGAAAAGCTTGGCGGAATTCTCGACCGGCTGACGCGGCGCGGCGCGCTGACGGAAGCCGACGTCGACGCCGCCATGCGCGAGGTGCGGCGCGCGCTGTTGGAAGCCGACGTCGCGCTCGACGTGGTGCGCGAATTCACCGACAAGGTGCGCGAGCAGGCGATCGGCGCCACCGTGGTCAAGTCGGTGACGCCGGGCCAGATGGTGGTGAAGATCGTCCACGACCAATTGGTCGAGACGCTCGGCGCCGACAGCCAGAGCATCGATCTCAACGCGCCGGCCCCGGTCGCGATCATGATGGTCGGCCTGCAGGGTTCGGGCAAGACCACCACCACCGCGAAACTCGCCCGCCGTCTCACCAGCCGCGACAAGCGCAAGGTGCTGATGGCCTCGCTCGACGTGCGCCGGCCGGCCGCCATGGAGCAGCTCGCCGTGCTCGGCCGCGACACCGGCGTCGACACGCTGCCGATCGTCGCCGGCCAGTTGCCGCCGCAGATCGCGACGCGGGCGCTGCAGGCGGCGAAACTCGGCGGCTACGACGTGGTGCTGCTCGACACCGCCGGCCGCACCACGCTCGACGAAGAGATGATGATCGAGGCGGCGCAGGTCAAAGCCGCCGCCAATCCCCACGAAGTGCTGCTGGTCGCGGATTCGCTCACCGGCCAGGACGCGGTCAATCTCGCGCGCGCATTCGACGAACGCGTCGGGCTGACCGGCATCGTGCTGACGCGGGTCGACGGCGATGGCCGCGGCGGCGCGGCGCTGTCGATGCGCGCGGTCACCGGCAAGCCGATCAAGCTGATCGGCACCGGCGAAAAGACCGACGCGCTGGAAGATTTCCACCCCAGCCGGATCGCCGGCCGCATTCTTGGCATGGGCGACGTGGTGTCGCTGGTGGAGAAGGCCGCCGCGAATATCGATGCCGAAAAGGCCGCGCGCACCGCCGAGCGGATGCGCAAGGGCCAGTTCGACCT
>JBKQQE010000568.1:0-3404 GCA_052326245.1 Xanthobacteraceae bacterium
GGACCCGGCTTGCGGTGACAAGCCCGGCCATGACGACAAAGAGGACCATTCGAGCGCTGTTGCAACAGCTTGAGCAACTCACCGCACCAGCAGCGTCACCGCGATCGGCACCAGCAGCGACGTCACCAGCGCGTTCAGGCTCATGGCGATGCCGGCGAATGTCCCCGCCACCTCGTCGACCTGGAACGCCCGCGCCGTGCCGATGCCGTGCGAGGCGAGGCCGGCGGCGAAGCCGCGGGCGCGATAGTCGGTGATGCCGAGCCGGTTCATCAGCGGCGTCACCACGATCGCGCCCATGATCCCGGTCAGGACCACCGCCACCGCGGTCAGCGCCGGGTCGGCGCCCAGCGTCTCGCTGATTCCCATGGCGACGCCGGCGGTGACGGACTTGGGCGCCAGCGACAGCACGATCTCGCGCGGCAGCCCGAACGCCTCCGCCAGCGCCACCACCGAGACGATGGCGGTGATCGAACCCGCGAGCAGCGCCACCAGCATCGGCAGCAGCGCGCGCCGCACCACCTTGCGGTTCTCGTACAGCGGCACGGCCAGCGCCACCGTGGCCGGGCCGAGCAGGAAATGCACGAACTGCGCGCCGCCGAAATAGACCTGGTACGGCGTTCCGGTGATGGCAAGAAACACCGCGATCACCCACAGCGAGTGCAGCACCGGATTGAGCAGCGGATTGCGGCGGTTCGCCAGCGACACCGCATCGGCGAACGCGTAGACCATGAGCGTGACCGTCAGCCACAACAGCGGCGTCTGCGACAGGTAGACCCAGAGCGAGAACGGCGACGCGGTCATGGGTTGTCTCCGGTCGGCGCCATGATGCGGCCGACGACGAGAAACGTCAGCACCGTGGCCAGCATGGTGAGGATCACCGACCCCGCCAGTACGGCGATGATGGCGAGCCCGTGGGCGGCGAGCAGGTCGAGCTTCTGAACCACGCCGACGCCGGCGGGAACGAACAGCAGCGACAGATGGGCCAGCATCGCCTTCGCAGCCGTCTCCACCCCGCCGGACGCCAGCGGCCCGCGCGCCAGCACGGCGGCGCGGTCGCGCACCAGCAGCAGCGCGAACAGCAGCAGGAAGCCGAGCACCGGGCCGGGCACCGGCAATCGTGCCGCGCGGACGACAATCTCGCCCGCGAGCTGGCACATCAGGATCAGGCTCAGGCTCGCAATCACGCAAGGCTCCTTCGGTTGTGTCAGTGGGGTTGCAGGCTGACCGTGTCGGCAAGGCTCTTCCAGAGCCGGTCCTTGAACTGGGTGACGATCGGGGTCGCCGGCAGTTCGGGCGGCGCGTCGCGCCTGCGACAGTCCTCGACCAGCTGCAGCACCCACAATTCGCCATCGGTGAAGTAGAGGTCGCCGCCGCCGTTGCGCGCCATCAGCGTCGGGCCGATCCCGGAAATGTCGTAGCGCGCCTGCAGCAGCCTGGCGTCCTGCAGCGCGGTCGCGATCAGCTTGCGGTCGAGATCGATGTCGGGGGCGATGCGGTGGGTGACGGCGCCGGTGTAGCGGCTGAGCCGGATGCCGCGGTCGAAGGTGGCCGCAGCGAGCCAGACCGGCCTGCCCTGGTCGCCCTGCGCCAGCACCTGCCACAGCCGCACATGATGGCGGCGGTCGGCGCTGCGGCCGTCCGGCTTTTCGAACGCCAGGTCCTCGGAGCGGCCCGCGTAGTAGAGCGGGCTGACCGGCGCGGTCGGATAGGGCCGGTCCAGCAGCACGCTGCCGGAAATCTCCAGGCTCGAGCGCAGCGTCACCGGATCGGCCGGATACCACCCTGCCGCGTGCATGGCGCAGAGGATGTCGCGCGCGGAGCCGACGAAAGCGAGGTTGATGGGATCGCCGGGAAGCCCGAGCGACGTGGTCGTCACCATCGACATCCCCGCGAGCTTCTTCTCGTGCTCGTAGTGCTTCCACAACAGCGGCAGCGCGCCATAGGCGAGGCCGACATAACAGGCCAGCGCCAGCACCATGAGAGCGACCGCGTGATGGGTCTTGCGCGGCGGCGCGGGGCCTCGGATAGCCCCGACCGCAGGATGGTCGACCGCTATTGATTGGTCGGCGTCGCCGGGGCCGTCCAAATCGGACTCAGACATCAGAATCGGAATTCAGAATCAGGCATCCGCCGGCGCGCATGGGCTGCGGCAATGTCGGGCGGCATGACGCCGCCCGACGCTTGAACCGGCCGGATCGCGCGATCAGGTCTTCAGCCGCTTGTTGCATTCGCTGTAGTAGCCGCCGCCCTTCATGATCCACTTCAGGCCGCCATTGGCGTTGGTTTCCTTGTTGGCCCGGTACTGGTCGAGGCAGGTGTGCTCGCGGCCCTTGCCGGCCGACTCGCTGGAATATTTCGGCGAGATCGCGGTCGGGAAAACGGCGTTTCCGGTCGGCGCAGGCGCCGCTTCCGGAGCCGCGGGCGCCGCGGCGGTCTTGGGCGCAGGCTTGGCCGCCGCCTTGGGCGCCGGGGCGGGTGCCGCCTCGGGCGCGGCCGGCGCCGCGGCGGGCGTGGCTTCGGCGGCGCACTGGCTCTTGCGGAAATCGTTCCACTTCTGGTCACCGAGCGTGCCGGCTTCCTTGGCGGCCTTATACTTTGCACTGCACTCCTGCATGGTGAGCGCGTGCGCCGGCATCGCGGCGGCACACAACAATCCGGACAGCAGCGCGGCGCCAAGGACGTGTCGATTGATTGTCATCGCAAATCTCCCAATAAAATACGATCGGCTGGACCATTAGTATCCTAGAGCAGATTTGATCCGGGGGATAGTTTGCGGCGGCGCCGGGAGAGGCCACAAGGCGGCGCCTCATTCATCTCAGGTTCAGGACCGCGCGAGGATTCTGCCGCCCCAGGCCGGCATGCCGATGTCGACCGTCCAGCAAGAGGTTCATCATGACAATTTTGTCCCGTGCCACCGCCGTCGCGTTCGCCTCGGTGTTACTGATGGGAACGGCGCTCGCCGAAACCCCGGCCGCCCCGGCCGCTCCCGCGGCTCCGGCCGCCAAGCAGCACAGCGCGGCATCGATCGAATGCTCGAAGGAAGCCGATGCCAAGGGCCTGCACGGCAAGGAGCGCAAGAAATTCCGTTCCGAGTGCAAGAAGGAAGCCAAGGCGAAGCAGTAAAGCCTGCGGCCGGCCGCGGGCCCGTCGGATCGCTGGAAGCGACCGGGCCCGGCGAGCCAATCAAGACACGAAGGGCAGCCCGCGGGCTGCCCTTCCGCACAAGCGGCCGCCCCGCTTACCCCCTACGACATTCACACATCCTGTGTAGGGCCTGACTGTTCACTGGTCGACTGAATGCTTTTCGGGACTGAATTTCTCCGGCACTGACCATCTATTCCCTCCCCCCTTGTGGGGGAGGGTTAGGGAGGGGGTGATGGAGAACCCGCAGCGCGACAGATCGC
>JBKQQE010000569.1:0-11930 GCA_052326245.1 Xanthobacteraceae bacterium
TTCATAAATTCGCTTCATTCTTGCCGCGACCTCTTAAAGCTAATTACTCAACAAAACCACACTAGAATCATAGATTTCTGGTGTCCTTTCGAATCCGACGTTCGCTCTGGAGCACGCTGCAAAATCAAACGAACGTCGGATTCGGGACACCAGCAATTGTTCCGACCGATAGCCGGGGAGTTTCCGCACCGGCTCACTCCGTTCCCACGGGCGCGAAGAAGCACAGCCGTTCGCCACCCGATTTGGAGCCGTCGACATGGTTGAAGACGGTGCCGTGGCAGCGCCAGTATTTTCCGTCCTCGCTCGGCGTGGCTTCGCTGTAGGGAACGAGTTCGTCATTGTAGGCGTGCAGGATGAAGCCGCGCGGCGTGGCCTGGACCTGTTTGGCGTCGAGCCGATCGCAATCCTTCGGGCCGCAGCACCGGGCGCCGGTCGCGCGATTCCGATAGGCTCCGTCCGTGATCCAATTTGGCTTCCCCGTATCCGGATCGTGGGCCAGGGCCGCGACTGGCTCGACCAATAGCGCCGCCGCCAGAGCGAGGAAAATCCCGGGGAATGGGTCCATGGCAATCCCAGCTTTGTTTCGGCACATCGTGCTCGGGGTATTCGCCAGCGATGGTGATGCGAGCAGGAGCATCCGATTAATGGTAGCGCGCCGGGGCGCGGACGCAAACCAGGCAATAACGGATCCGGCGATGAAATGTGGTGGCCGCGCGGCGCCCGGCGCCAAAGCTGGTTAGGGGGCTCCCCGCGCGAAACAAAAGTCGTCAGCGGCTTGTTTGATGTCCGCTCTTCCCTCAACAGGGGGCATTGGCAAAGGCGAGGGTTACGTCAGCTTTGTGCCAGCAGCCTCAATCAGGATTTCCTGCCGCTTGCCATCGAGTTCGGTCGCAAGGATGCTGACACCGGTCGTATTGCCATTTGGCCGAGCCAGGGAAGTGACAAATGCTGATCCGAGCATATCGTCCGTCACGCCCAAGATTGGAATTGACTGCGTTGCCTTCTGTGCGGCGCGAATGGCCAAATCCCCTCCGGCGGAAATCGCATCGACGCGTTCTTTCACGAGATCGGCTGCATACTCCCAAATCTCGTCGACATGCAGCGCCCAGGAGCGGTAATCGACTGCCAGGTTTTGGCCGTCAATGAAGCCATATGGTCGCAGGACGTCGACCATCAGACCGGCTTCGCGAGTGCCCAGCGGAAACGGCCATAGGACGCCGAGGCGATAGGTTCGCCCCGCTTCCTGCGCGCTGGACGCGAACGGCGTTGCGACGGTCACGCCTGCAAGGATTTTTTATGAAGTGGCGCCGCCTCATTGCTTCCCCCAGAGCGCAAGACAGACCTTGCCCGGGGCTCAAAGTAGCAGACCCCAACGGTGAGGCAACGGAGCTTGACGGATTGGCGATGTCTCAGTTGGGGTCATCAACGGACCTGAAGCGATTTCCCCGGCACTTCCGCGGATCCCCCGACAGCGGACGTCGGGTCACGCATCATCCTGTCACCCCTGCCGCAACATCCGGAAATAGGCCCGCACATCACCGACAAACAGGTCAGGCTGCTCGAAGGCAGCGAAGTGACCGCCCTTGGGCATTTCGCTCCAACGACGGATGTCGGTGAAACTGCTCTCCATCCACTTGCGCACGGGCGGGACGATTTCCTTGGGAAATACGGCGACGCCGGTCGGTATGGCGACCGTGTGCGCGATCCGGCGCTTCGGCCCGAAGCTCTCCCAGTAGAGGCGGGCCGACGACGCGGCGCTGGCCGTCACCCAGTACAGCATCACGTTGTCGAGCAACTCGTCGCGTCCGAGGATGTTCTCGGGGTGGCCGTCGCAGTCGGTCCACGCCCAGAACTTCTCCAGGATCCAGGCCGCCTGGCCGGAAGGCGAATCCGTGAGGCCATATCCCAGCGTCTGCGGCCGGGTCGATTGCTGTTTGGAATAGCCGGAATCCCAGTCGCCGTAATACTTGATGCCGTTGAGCGCGCGCGCCTCCTCACGCGTCGGTTCGCCATCGACCTGGGGCCGGGTGGCCATGGCGAGCGTGATGTGGATGCCGGCGCAATGCGCGGCGTCTTGCGCGCCGAGCGAGGTGGTCACTGCGGAGCCCCAGTCGCCGCCTTGGGCGCCATAGCGGGCGTAGCCCAGGCGGTCCATCAACGTGGCCCAGGCCGACGCGATACGATCAACGCCCCAGCCGGTCGTGGTCGGCTTGGCCGAGAACCCAAAGCCGGGCAACGACGGGCAAACCACGTGGAAGGCGTCGGCACGGTCGCCGCCGTGGGCGGTCGGGTTGGTCAGCGGCTCGATCACCTTCTGGAACTCGACCACCGAACCCGGCCAGCCGTGGGTGATGATCAGCGGCATGGCTTCCGGGTGGGGGGAGCGCACGTGCAGGAAGTGAATGTCGAGCCCGTCGATCTCGGTGGTGAACTGGGCGAAGCGGTTGAGCAGCGCTTCGCCACGGCGCCAATCGTAGCCCTCGGCCCAATAGTGGCAGACCTCCTTGATCCACGTCAGCGGCGCGCCCTGGCTCCAGTCGTCGACCAGTTCCGCCTCGGGCCAGCGCGTATTTCGCAGCCTCGATCTGAGATCGGCGAGCACGTCATCGCCAATAGCAATCCGAAAGGGCTTGATGATCATGGAGATTTCTTTCGCTGACGGCCGACGAAGATCCGCAAACTCGGAGGCCGAAACCTGCCTGTTGCTACCTGCGGGCAGCGTCGCTCAGCTCGCGCCGGAGCGAATTCAACATCTCATTCAAACGGTCTGAGATCTCCGGCTTGGGCTCGGTTGCCTGAATGAAGTGCCCGTGCAAAACATCGTCGGCGCGGCCCATCCGCCAAAGGGCCACCCCATAGCCAACCGCAAGCGAGATGATGAAGAGAACACTGATCTCGAACATCTGCCCCACCACGCAACATGCGGCATGGTTTGAGCAAATGTGGGGTCGGTCAAGCGCGCTATGGTTTGACCGATTCTTTTGCTGAATATCTGTGACATTTTAGCCGCAGACTGACCATCGCATTCCGTCGCGCGATCAAGGCGGAACGTAGCGGGAATTGACCTCGATGAACGAAAGCGAAGCCCTTCTGATCTCGGCAACAATTGAAGCGCTGGTAGCGTTTCTGTTGGTGCGGTTGAGGCGATGGCCTAGTCGTGGCGCCCTGCACGTCGCCGGAGCCTCTGCTGCCGCGACGGCGATCACGCATCCCCAGCTTTGGGCTGCCGTTCTCTGGTCTTACGGCCGTCTTCCCTATTGGCCGACGATTGTTTCTTGCGAAGTGGCCGTCGTATTGATCGAGGGCGGACTCATCGCCTGGATGGCGGGGTTGCGCGTCGACCGCGCGCTGCTGGTGTCGCTGGCCGCCAATTCCGCATCGGCGCTGTTCGGCTTGTGGCTGGAGCCCTGACCGGCTGCGGTCAGGGCGAGGATCAGCACTGGAATTTCAAGCCATGCGTGAAACGCGGCAACAATGCCGTAGAGCGCGCGCGCTTCGGCGAAACCGGTAAAAAAGCCGGCAAGAACCAACGCCCCCCCAGCCGCGATCAGAATCGCGAAGACGGCACCGTTGGGCCAGGGAAACAGGCCTCGCGCCCTTGCGTCGAGCCTGCGGCTGAGCAGCGGAAGAATAATGATGACCGCGCCATAATGCGCGATCTGCGCCACGACGGAGGCAGAGAAGAGGTCGACGGCGTGGGACGTCGTCAGCAAGGATGCCGGCACATAAACAAACAGATTGTCGGCGAGCGGCCCCGCATGCAGCGGATCGGCCGCGGCGATCGGACCGGCGAGCCGCTCCATCGCCATGCGCGGCCAGCCGGTTGCCGTGAGCAAGGGCAGACCGAGAAATATGCCGGCGGACTGAAACATGATTCTGGATCGTTGCGCGCGGGGCGCGATCTGCCAAAGAAAACCGAGCGGCGTCATGTTGTGAAGAATCGAAAGGGCGACGGCGGTCGCAAAAGAGTCGACGGCTGTCGCTCCGCCCAAAACCACCGCGACTGCGACTGCCACGGATTTGCGCGCCCCCGATCCTCTGGCGCAGAGCAGGGCCAGCAGCGCCACGCCGAACAATTCGCCGCAGAGGCCGGGCCCAGTTGGAATGAGATGCAGGACCCAACTGGCGCGAACGGCGACAATCATTGGCAGCAGCAACAGAATCGGGAGAAGAAATCCCCGGTCGAGCCGCCGTCCGAAGCGACGATCGACGTAGCGCAATTCGCTCAAGACATGCGGCAGACCAAAAACCGCCAGCGTCACCGTATAGGTCGCCAGCGGCGCCCAGACGGTGAGGGCGGTCAACAGGCAGGCAGCACCGAACAACGGCACGCCGGAGGAAAATAGCGGTCGAGAAAGATTCGCGGGCGCGACAATCATGCTCCCGGGGCTAAGGTCTTTCCACTCGCCGCGTGGTGCCATTCCAGCACGCTTTTTTTGGCTGATTATTGTTGAGGACCGGGCGCCGGCGTGGGCTGTGGCAGGTGCTGCGTTCGCGGATCATCGATCGGCGGCGTCACAGAGGAGGTGCAGCATGGCGGCTTCGGTTCAGGCTGCGGAGGCGGACCTGGATTGGGCGACGGCCTTGGCCTCGGCGGCAGGATATCGGCCCGGGCCGGAACCGCATGACACAGCATGAGCGCGCTCAAGGCGACGGCGACGACAATTTGTTTCCACATGTGCGAAGAGCCCGCAATTGGCTGCATTTGATCGCAGCAGAGGGGTATCCTTGCGTGCGACGGGCGAAGATAGCAAATGTTTTCCAACATCTGAGACGCACGTTCCGCAATTCCACCGGGTTGCTCTGTCCACGTCGCGGCCCGTCGCTGAGCGGCCGTTTGACAGTTTGTGCGAGATCGTCAACAAAACCCCGCGTCATTTGCGTTCAACGTTTAGCCGACCTCGATCAGCCGGCGCATATCCATGGGCACAGTGCGGACGCCGTCAGCAAGCCCCGGATTTGCCTTCCCCTAGCATTGCTCGGTCGATCGCTTCGATCAGCGTCTGGAGCTCAACGAACTTCGCCCGCGCCCGCTCGGCATTCTCGCGATTGAAGGGCGCAGCGAGCACTTTTGCATGTGCATCCCGATCTTCAGTCATGCGCTCGCGCGCCTTTTTTAGCGTTTCAAGTCGTTCGCTCATCTGGATACCCTCACTTTGAGAGGCCACGGACAATCTGATCGTGACCGTGCCCGACAACGCTGCGCGGAATGATGGCGAGGCTCGACGATGTGGTCGAGGAAACCAAGCGCGACTTTGAGGCTTTAAACGGGGACCGCGCCAGCATTCTCGTCGAAACCCTCGACGACGTGATCGCACCGTTCGACTGGCACGGCGACCGATTTGTCGACACAGTGCAGGCGTGGGGGAAGCGGAATTCTCGATAAGTATTTGATTTCTTTGGTGAGCGCGGAGGGACTCGAACCCTCGACCCCATGATTAAAAGTCACGTGCTCTACCGCCTGAGCTACGCGCTCACTTGAGGGCGGTGTGTAGGGGCCGCCTCCCTGCCGGTCAATAGGCCCGGCCGGCCCTGCCGCCTCCGGCGCGGCCGGGCTGTGGATGGCCGAGCCTCACGGGGTCTCGCTGCTGATCTCCGCCGCCACCGCGGGCGGCTGGGTGATGGCCACGGGCAGTGGCAGCGCCACCGGCCGCAGCCCGATCAGTTCGGCGGTGCGAATGCCGGTCTCGCGCCAGAACGTGAAGGCGTTGAGGCGCGAGTTCTCCAGCACGGCGATCGCCACCGCGGCCAGGAACGGCAGGCTCTGCAGCATCAACACACCGGCGAAGATGTAGATCTCGGTGATCTGCTTCTGGGCGTTGGTGACGATCAGCACCGCGGCGCCGACCCAGAGCAGGGTGCCGATCACCGCCTCCCAGAACGCCTGGAACTCGACCGACATCCGCGACAGCCCGCCCTTGGAGGTGCGGGCGAAGGGCAGGTGCTCGGTGATCAGGCCGTTGGCCACCGCCCGCGACACCGTCCACTGCACCGACATCGCGGTGAGCATCGCCCCCAGCATCTGTCCGAAAGTAACATGCACCCGTAGCCGGTACAGGATCAGGAAATGCGCGGCCGAGACCACGAATGACGCGGCGATCGGCAGCGTCAGGATCCGGTCGGGGATGGCGATGTCGGCGAAGGCGACGATCGGCACCCAGACCAGGTTGAGGATCGCCACCACGACGCCGATGCTTTCAGCGCCGAGCCAGTTGAGCCAGCCGACCGCGAATTGCCGCTTCTGGTCCTGGGTCAGGCGGCTGGCGCCGGGCAGGAAGCGGCGCCAGTGCTTCTTGACGATCTGGAAGCCGCCATAGGCCCAGCGGTGGCGCTGCTTGCGGAACGCCTCGTAGGTGTCCGGCAACAGGCCGAAGCCATAGCGCTTGTTGGTGTAATGGGTGGTCCAGCCGTTCTCGATGATGCCGAGGCCGAGATCGGTGTCCTCGCAAATGGTGTCGCCGGCCCAGCCGCCGGCCATGTCCATGGCGGCGCGTCGGATCAGGCACATGGTGCCGTGGGTGATGATGGCGTCTTCCTCGTTGCGCTGGACCATGCCGATGTCGAAGAAGCCGGCATATTCGCCGTTCATCATGTAGTGCATCAGCGACCGGCCGCCGTCGCGGTGGTCCTGCGGCGCCTGCACCAGGCCCACCCGCGGGTCGACAAAGGCCGGAATCAGTTCCTTGAGCCAGTCCGGCGTCACCACGTAGTCGGCATCGATGATGCCGATGATCTCGACGTCCGGGGCGGTGCGCGCCATGGCGATCCGCAGCGCGCCGGCCTTGAAACCCTCAACCTTCTCCGCGTTGATGAAGACGAACCGCTCGCCGAGCGCGCGGCAGTGATCCTGGATCGGCTGCCAGAAGGCGGGGTCGGGCGTGTTGTTGATGATCACCACGCATTCGAAATTCGGGTAGTCGAGCCGCGCCACCGCATCGAGGGTCTGCTTCAGCATCTCCGGCGGTTCGAAATAGGCCGGAATATGGATCGACACTTTCGGAAGGAAGCCGTCCGGAGGCGGTGGCAGCCCGTCGACGATGAGCCGCCGCGGCGCGGCGCCGAACGCCACGGTTGCGATCTCCTCGATCCGGGCCATGGCGATGGTGATCAGGGGAACCAGCAGGATCAGACCCAGGGTCAGCGCAAACGCGGAACCGAATACGAAATAATGCGAGTTCCAGTACGCGAACACGGTTGCCACCCAGGCGCCGACGCCATTGGCGGTGGCCGAGAGCAGCGCCGCCTGCATCACCCGCGGCCGGTTCAGCCGCAGGATCGGCAGCGACAACAGAATGCCGACCAGCAGCGCGATGGTGGCGAGTTTCCAGTAGTCGGGATCGAGCACCGGGCCGGTCCATGCGAATTTCGGTTCGCGCGCCGCGTTCAGAATGCCCCAGTAAGGGCCGACGCCGCCTTCGAAAAACTTCCACGGCTGGTCGATGGCCTCGACGATGTTGTAGTCCATGCCGACGGCCGCGGCGCGGGCGACGAAGTTGCGCAGCGTCACCGCCTGCTCGAACGGACCCGGGATGGCGACCCCGAGATTGTAGCCGGCGCTCGGCCAGCCGAATTCGGCGATCACCACGCGCTTGCCGGGGAAGGTCTGCCGCAGCAGGCCGTAGCGGTACATCGCCTGCTCGACGGCCTGCTTGTCGGTATAGTTTTCCCAATACGGCAGGACGTGCGCGGCGATGAAATCGACGGCGTAGGCGAGCTTCGGATTGTCGCGCCAGATGTTCCAGATTTCGCCAGTGGTTACAGGTATGTTGACCTGCTTCTTGACGCGCTGGATGAGTTCGATGAGGTCGTCGACCTTCTGCTCGCCGCGGTAGATCGTCTCGTTGCCGACGACGATGCCGATGACATTGCTGTTGTGCTTGGCAAGGTCGACCGCGGCCTGGATCTCGCGCTCGTTGCGGTCCGGGTTCTTGTCGATCCAGGCGCCGACCGTCACCTTGAGGCCGAATTCGTTGGCGATCGGCGGCACCAGTTCGACGCCGCCGGTGGAGGAGTAGAGCCGAATGGCGCGGGTCAGCTGCGACAGCTTCCTGAGGTCGGCCCGGATCTTCTCCGCGGTCGGAATATTGTCGACGTCGGGATGGGCGGTGCCTTCGAACGGGGCGTAGGACACGCTCGGCAGGATGCCGTGGAAGTCGGGCGCCTCCCGGCGGTCGCGAAGCAATCCCCAAAGTGCGGCGTGGGCGGCGGCGATACAAATCAGGACGGCGACAATTGCGCGCATTCGCGACGGACCAAGCGGGACTGGCAAGCGAGAGTGACTCCCCCTCGCGAACCTGTCCCCAGACGATTCGCTTAAGGGGTCGACCGGGGCGGAGCACTTCGAATGTCGAAGGAGTGTCGACGACAGAATAGCTATGCCACGCCGTTTAACAACTCGTATGACGGCGTGTCGTTTTCAGGGCGCAACCCGGCGAAAACCATCCAGCCCGGCATCCCGTTCCGTGCGATTCCGACATTTTTTATTTCGCGGACGCCGCCGGCGCCGCGGCCGGGGCGGACGCCGCGGCTGCCGGTGGCGATGCCGCCGGCTGCGGTTGTGCGTTGGGATTGATCCAGCAGATATGCACGGTGCGCGCCAGCGTTTCCTGCTGTTTGGTCGCGTCGCCTTTTTCCTGCTGCTTCAGATCCTCGGCGAATTTGGTCAGGCACCGGAAGGTGGCCTGCACATGGCCGCCGGGGCAGCCGAAGCGGTCGTACAGGTCGAGATGACGGAACGCGGTGTCGAGGTCGTCGCGCCACATCAGGCTCACCACCCGCTGGCCGGCCCACACGCATTCCGGGTTGCCCGCCGGTCCGTTGATGGCCTGGGCGGCCTCGACGAACTCGTCGACCTTGCGCGGCGCCTCCTTGGCGGGCTCGGACGTGCCGCCGGGAGCCGCCTTTTGATCCTGCGGATGCGGGTCGCCGCTCTGCGCCGCGGCGCCGCCAATTCCCAAAACGATGGCCAGACCGGCGATGGCGATCCGACGCGTGGCCGTGGAACAAGAGGTGGGCAGCAGACGGCGCATGGAGTCCCCAACACTGTGGCGTCCGCACGGCCGGTGCGGTTGCCAGGATGCAGGCTTGCTAGCAAGCCCTGAAAAATTGGTCCGGATGCGGCAAAGGCGGGCTCCGCCGCGCACCCGACTCCCATGCCGGGTATTTTCGATTTTGTCCAGCAAAGTCGGAACTTTATGGCGTCACGCCGAATGACTGGCAACTGCGATCGCGAATTGTGGCCGCTGGCGCGGATCGGATCGTGGCGGCCTCCACCCCCGGGCCTGGAGGGCAGTGCAGCGGCGGAGCCGGGCGCCTCCCTCTTGGCAGAGCGGCGATGAGCGGGTAATCGACCATGACACTGGCAGGAGGAATCGATTTCCGTTCGTACGCCGCTGGCGCTTCTCCTGATTTCCCTCAGCGCGATTTCGGCCGTCTGGTGGTGGCTTGCCACCCCGGTGCGGCTGGAGCGTGCGCCGATCGACCCGGCCGCCAAGCTCGACTGCGTGTCCTACGCGCCGTTTCGCGGCGCCCAGACTCCGCTCGACCCGACGTTTCACGTCGACGCCGCCCAGATCGCCACGGATCTGGAACAGCTGGCGCACATCACTAACTGCGTGCGCACCTATTCGATCGCCAATGGCGTCGACCAGGTGCCGGAGCAGGCCCGCAAGGTCGGCCTGAAGGTGATCCAGGGCATCTGGCTCGGCTCCGACCGCGCCAAGAACCTGTGGCAGATCCAGACCGCGGTCGGCCTGTCGAAGGCCTTTCCGGACGTGATCACCTCGCTGGTGGTGGGCAACGAGGTGCTGTTGCGCGGCGAGATGACGTCATCCGACCTCGTCGCGCTGATCCGGATGGTGAAGTCCCAGGTGACGGTGCCGGTCACCTATGCCGACGTCTGGGAGTTCTGGCTGCGCTACCGCGACGTCTACGACGCGGTGGATTTCGTCACCATCCACATCCTGCCGTACTGGGAGGATTTTCCGGTACGCGCCAAATATGCCGCCGCCCATGTCGATTCGATCCGCCGGCAACTGGCGGTCGCGTTTCCCAACAAGGAGATCCTGATCGGCGAAACCGGGTGGCCGAGCACCGGCCGGATGCGCGCCGGCGCCTTGCCCTCGCGCGCCAACCAGGCCCGCGTGGTGTCGGAAATTCTCGACCTCGCCAGGCACGAGGGATTTCGGGTCAACCTGATCGAAGCCTACGACCAGCCGTGGAAGCGCCAGCTCGAAGGTACCGTCGGCGGCTATTGGGGCCTGTACGACGCCGACCAGCGCGCCCTGAAATATCCTCCCGGCCAGCCGATCAGCAACTATCCGTTCTGGAAGCTGCAATGGGCGGGCGGGATCGCGCTCTGCGTCGTGGTCTACTGCGCCGCGTTCTTCCGGTCGCGGCGCAGGCCGTGGTCGCCGCGGCTGCCGTCATGGATCGCGGTGGCGATATGCGCGACCACCGCGGGGTCGCTGGTGGGCGTCGCCTTCGACAAGATGATGCTGGAGAGCTACTACCCCGGCGGCTGGCTGCAATGGGGCTTGCTGCTGGCTGCGGCCATCCTCGCGCCGGTGCTGACCGCCACCGCGCTGATGTCCGGACGTCCGCTGCCGACCTTCGTCGAACTGATCGGCCCGGTGGCCGATCGGACCGATTCGCGCTTTACCGCGGCCTATGGGCTGATGCTGATCGTCGCGACGCTGATCGCCGCGCAGACCGCGCTGGGCTTCGTGTTCGATCCGCGCTATCGCGACTTTCCCTTCGCCGCGCTGACCATGGTCGTCGTGCCGTTCGCCGCCTTGACGATTCTGAACCGGCCGCTGACCGGCAAGCGCCCGATCGCGGAGGCCGTGTTCGCCGGACTGTTCGGCCTGTCCGCGGTCTATATCGCCTTCAACGAGGGCTCCACCAACTGGCAGTCGCTGTGGACCTGCGGCATCTATCTCGTGTTCGGCCTCACGCTGTGGCAGGCGCGGGCCGTGCGAAGCCCAGAATAAGCAGTCCGATCGCAATTCCCGACAGCTCGATATTGTAGAGCACGATGCCGAATCCCGCCGCGATCATGCCCGCCGTCAGGGTGACGATCGAAGGCCGCAGCAGATGCAACGCCGCGATCACCAGCGCCGTGCCGCCCAGCACCGAATGCCGAAACAGCGACGTCATCATCAGGCGCGTGGTGCACAGCATGGTGTGCAGTCCGCCGTCGCAGGCGAGCGCGACCGGCGAAAATTCGATCGCCAGGTAGCGCAGGTAGAGGGCATAGCCCATGGTCGTGAAGCCGACGACGAGCAGCCACTGCACCTGCAGGGCGGAGGGGCGGAAAGGGTCTTTCTTCATCGGCCGACTATGGTTCGGATCCTCGCCGGGGGCAACCCGCGGAGGTTCGCGGGACTCCCCGGGGTCAATGGCTGCGGAGCAGGTCCTGCAGGAATGACGGCGACGTGCTCTGGGTCGTGGCTGGCGGCGGCGGCGGGGGAGCGGGTTCCGGCGCGCGTTCCTCATGCTTGGGCGGATGCACGGCGGCATGCTTGCGCAACGGGAGCGGCCGCGCCACCGGGTGCTGCGGCGGCAGTGGCGGCGGCGCCGGCTCGGCTTCCGGCTTGAGCGCAAGCCGCTGCCCGTCGAACACCGTGGTCTCGCAGTTGCGATTATTTTCCGCCAACGCGGCACAGATCTTTGCCGCGGCGGCGGCGTCGGAGAGCGGCCCGGCCACCAACCGCAGCTGCATCCCCAATCCGTTGTTGCGCTCGCGGATCACGACGATGGGCCGCAGCGGCGACAGCGGCGCCGGGTCCGCCTTGAGCAGGCCCAGCCAGAGCCCGCGCAGGCCATCCATCGAGTTCGCGCCGCCGAGATCGACGCCGAAATCGGTGCGCGGAACAGGAATCTCCGCCGCCGGCGCAGCGGCGGCCGCCGTGGCGGGCGCCACGACCGGG
>JBKQQE010000570.1:0-2576 GCA_052326245.1 Xanthobacteraceae bacterium
AGTCGTGGCTTTGGCCGCCGGCGAAGGCCACATCCAGCCTGCCCTCGGCGGCGCGGCAGATTTTTAGCGCCAGCGAGCCGATTCGCGGATGGATCGCGCCCGGTTCGAGGGCCGCCCCGAGACCCAGCACCAGGGGCCGCGGCCCGACAATTCGCGCCGGGTCAAGCCGCGTGCCGGCAGCGACCTGGATGTTGGCGCCGTTGAGGGTGGCGCCGGCGCCGCGGGCGGCGAAAAACATCTCGCCGCTGACCGGGGCGAAGACCGCGCCGAGCAGCGGGCTTGCGTCCTCCACCAGGGCCAGACTGACGCACCAGTCCTCGTGGCCGGCGAGAAACGAGCGCGTGCCATCGATCGGGTCGACGACCCAGACCCGGCGCCTGGCGAGGCGCGCCGCGTCGTCGGCGCTTTCCTCCGAGAGCCAGCCATAGTCGGGGGTCGCGGCCTGCAAGCGCTGGCGCAGCAGATCGTTGACCGCGATGTCGGCCTCCGACACCGGCGACGACTTGCCCTTGGTCCAGTTGCGCAGCTCGGTGCGGAACATGCTGAGCGCCAGCGCGCCGGCGGCGCGCACGGTGTCGGTCAGAAGCGCCGCCTCGCGCGCATGGCCGTGCCCGGCGTCATCGACCGGCAATCGTCAGTCCCTCGATGCGCAGCGTCGGCGCGTTGACGCCGTAGCGAAACTCAAGATCATTGGCGGGTGTCAGGGATTTGAACATCGCCAGCAGATGACCCGCGATCGTGACCTCGCTGACGGCATAGCTCAGTGCGCCATTCTCGATCCAGAACCCGGCGGCGCCGCGGCTGTAGTCGCCGGTCACGCCATTGACGCCCGACCCGATCAGGTCCGTGACGTAGAACCCCTCCTTGATGTCCGCCATCAGATCGGCCGGCGACAGGCGCCCGGGCTCCATATGCAGGTTGTAGGCGCCCGGCGAAGGCGGCGACGACACGCCGCGATGGGCGTGGCCGGTGGTGGTGAGACCGAGCTCGCGCGCCGTCGCGCAATCCAGCAGCCACGACGTCAGAACGCCCTGATCGATGATCGCGAGTTTCTTCACCGCGACGCCTTCGGCGTCGAACGGCTGCGAACGCAGCCCGCGGACGCGCAGCGGATCGTCGATGATGCGGATCGCGCTGTCGAACAGCTGCTCGCCCATGCGGTCCTTGAGAAAACTGCTCTTGCGCGCGATCGACGCGCCGTTCACGGCGCCGACCACATGCCCGACCAGCGAATTGGAAACCCGCGGGTCGAACACCACCGGCACCTTGCAGGTCGCCACCTTGCGCGGATTGACGCGCGCCACCGCGCGCTCGCCGGCACGGCGGCCGACGGTCTGGGGGGGATCGAGATCGGAGGCGTGAATCGCCGAGGTATAGTCGTAGTCGCGTTCCATCGCGGTGCCCTGCCCCGCGATCGCCGTCATCGAGATACCCTGGCTCGACCGCAGATAGGCGCCGACAAAGCCGGTGCTGGTGACGAGCACCATGCCGCCGATGCCGCACGAGGCCGATGCGCCGCCCGACTTGGCGACGCCCGCGACCGCGAGCCCCGCGGCTTCCGCCTCCAGCGCGCGGCGCTCCAGTTCGTCGGTCGACGGCATCGCCGGATCAAGCATGTCGAGCGCCGGCCAATCATGCGCGAGCAATGCCGGATCGGCGAGGCCGACATAGGCATCGTCCGGCGCCACCCGGGCCATGGCGACCGCGCGCTCGGCGAGCTTTGCCGCGCCCTCGCCGGCAATATCGTTGGTCGACACCACCGCCTGGCGACGGCCGACGATGACGCGCAACCCGACGTCGTCGCCTTCCGAGCGCTCCGATTCCTCGACGCGGCCGTCGCGCACCTCGACCCCCTGCGACATTCCCCGCACCGCGACCGCGTCGGCGGCATCGGCGCCGGCCTTGCGCGCCGCCTCGACCAGGCGCTGCGCCAGCTCGCCGAGCGCCGACTGGTCAAACAGCTCCGACGCCTTGGTGTTGGAAGCGGGCGACTGCGGCGCGTGGTGCGATGGGGGCACGGGGGATCCTGCGAAACTTGCGCGAAAGCGGCGGGTGGGAAAATCGCCGGGAACCGGCGGTTGGACCGCCGTCTCGACGCCTCAGATGTGCTGATTCCACGCTGTTTCAAGCACATCGAGTGCGCGAAGAAAACAAATTTCGGCGCCGGTATCCCGGTTCTGGATTTGAGATTCGCTTTTGGGATTGGCGGCGACGCCGAAGCGGATATCAGATCTACCGCGCCAGCGCCGCCGATCTGAAGTCCCCGCGCAACAAGCCGCAATCTCGTTGCAGGGACTTCAGATCGAAAAGCGGCGCTGGAATCATATATTTGCTAGTGCCCTTTGCTTTTCGAAGTTCGTGAACGTGGTTGCCCCAATGTAACACGAACTTCGAAAAGCGGGCACTAGCGCAAGGTCTCGTCAAGCATGTCGCGGGGTCAGGGACAGTTAACCAGGCTTGTTAAGCCGATTCCGACCGGGCCATGGCAAGGTTCTCGCATCGACCGGGAATATAATCCCGGCGGGGAGAACAAAATCGTGAGGCGTCAATTCGGAGCTGGCGGTCCACCCGCCGGG
>JBKQQE010000571.1:0-2600 GCA_052326245.1 Xanthobacteraceae bacterium
GGCGTGATGTTCAGCGACATCCCCAATCTCGGCGCGACCTTCGGCTACACCAACGCGTCGTGGACGCTGAAGGCCGCCCGCGTGAACACCACCGAGCCGTCGTCGACCCGGCCAAAACGCAGGCTCATCAGGTCGCGGGCGTAGTTCTGGTACAGCTTCCACGGCGCCTTCGAGCCCTGCTTGGGCATCACCTGCATGCCGCGCTGGAAGTAGCCCGAATTCAGCGGCGGGGTGGCGTCCGGCACCACCTCGGGGTCGGTGTTGTGCGGCGTCGCCGCGGCATAGCCGTTGCGGTCCATGTAGTTGATCAGGCGGCAGAGATATTCGGCGGTGAGGTCGGCCTTCAGCGTCCACGACGCGTTGGTGTAGCCGAAGGTCGCGCCGAGATTGGGGATGTCGCTGAACATCACGCCCCGGTAGTTCATCACCTTGCCGAAATCGATCGCGTTACCGTCGACCGCGACCGCGATGCCGCCGGCGGGCTTCATCTTCAGCCCGGTCGCGGTGACGATGATGTCGGCGGCGAGCTCGGCGCCGGAGCGCAGTTTGAGGCCGGTTTCGGTGAAGCTCTCGATCTCGTCGGTGACGACCTCGGCCTTGCCGGCGCGGATCGCCTTGAACAGGTCGCCGTCGGGGACCAGGCAGAGCCGCTGGTCCCAGGGATAATAGCGCGGCGTGAAATGCTTCGCGTCGATGTCGGGGCCGAGCTCGGCCTGCGCCATCTTGATGATGGTTTCCTTGGCGCGCTCGGGCTGGCGGCGCGCGGCGCGGTAGAAATACATCTGCAGCAGGATGTTCTTCCAGCGCGCCAGCGTGTGGGCGAGCCCTTCGGGCAGCCTGGCGTAGAGCCAGTTGGCGATCGGATCGATTGCCGGCCGCGCCACGATATAGGTCGGCGAGCGCTGCAGCATGGTGACATGGGCGGCCTTGTCGGTCATCGCCGGCACCAGCGTCACCGCGGTGGCGCCGGAGCCGATCACGACGACGCGGGTGCCGGTGTAATCGAGGTCTTCCGGCCAGGCCTGCGGATGCAGGATCTTGCCCTTGAAGCGCTCCATGCCGGGCCAGCCCGGCATGTAGCCGCCGTCATAGTCGTAGTAGCCGGCGCAGGTCTGCAGGAACGAACAGCTCCACTGCTCGGTGCGGCCGTCGGAGGTTTCGACGTCGACGCGCCACAGCGCCTCGGCGGACGACCATGCCGCGCGCGTGACCTTGTGGCCGTAGCGGATCTTGCGGTCGATGCCGTATTCGGACGCGGTCTCGTGCAGGTAGCTCAGGATCGCCGGACCATCGGCGATCGCCTTCTCGCCGCGCCACGGCCGGAACCGGAAGCCGAGCGTATGCATGTCGGAATCCGAACGGATGCCGGGATAGCGGAACAGGTCCCAGGTGCCGCCGAGCGCGGCGCGCCCTTCCAGGATGGCGTAGCTTTTGCCGGGGCAATGGGTCTGCAGGTGCCAGGCGAAGCCGATGCCGGACAGCCCGGCGCCGACGATCAGCACGTCGACGTAAGTTGCGGCGGCGGGCGCTGCGCGCAGCGGCGTCACGTTGTTCTGGGCGACCGGCGTGGCGGACGCCGAACGCGCGGCGTCGGCCCCGGAAGTGATCCCGTCCATCCTGCGATCTCCCTGCCTGCACCCGCACCGGTGCTCGAATGGGCCAAACCTTGACATCTGACAATGCGCCATGTCAATGGGCGGGCATGGCGGAACGGCGACGGATCTATGCGGGGCAGTCGGCGGAGGCGCGGGCGCTGGCGCGGCGCGACCGCCTGATCGAGGCTGCGGTTTCGGTCTATGGCGCGCAGGGCTACCGCACCGCCACCGTGAAGGCGGTGTGCGACGCAGCCGCCCTCACCGAGCGCTATTTCTACGAGTCCTTCGACAACAGCGAGGCGCTGCTGATCGCGGCGTTCGACCATGTCGCCCATCTGGTGCTGCGCTGCCTCGACAAGGTTCGCGCCGAGCACGGCGGAGCGCCGAGGGACGCCGCCCGCGCGCTGCTGCGCGCCTACTTCCAGATCCTGAAGGACGATCCCAACGGCGCGCGGCTGTTCGTGGTCGAGATCGCGCGCGTCGGGCCCGCGGTCGACGAGGTGCTGGCGGCGTGGATGACCGAATTCGGCGAACTGCTGGCGCGCACGCTGGCACCAAGGCGCTCGCCGTCGGCGCGGCGCGGCGTGCTGCTGCGGGCGGGTGCCGCCGGCGCCGTGGTGCAGATCGCGCGCGGCTGGATCCGCGGCGGCTACGCGCAGGGCGTCTTTGCGGTGGCGGAAGACGCGCTGCGGCTGTGCGCCGTGCTGGAAGAGGCAGCGAGCTGAGGCGGGGCGCCGGCCGGCGTTGACCTGATCGTCTGATCAGCGTCGGACAGCGATTTAGCGCAGCCGCCTCGAACGCGCCCTATGTCCGCCTGAAACTTTTAGTTGCGGCCAGCGCACAAGATCAATCTCGCCGGGTAGATGCCGCTTTTTCCGCCAGCAACGGAACCCTCCGGTTCCGGGCAAGAAACCCGCAACAGACGAATTCTTCGGCTTGACTCCCGCCGCGAAGGGAACAGTCTGGAGGCGAAGAACGACAGCGACACAAATGCACGCGGGGTCG
>JBKQQE010000572.1:0-4790 GCA_052326245.1 Xanthobacteraceae bacterium
CTATGCCGAGGCCGCGCGCGTCGCCGGCGCCATCACCCCGGTGCCGGGCGGCGTCGGGCCGATGACGGTGGCCTGCCTCTTGGTCAATACGGTTCGCGCCGCCAGCGCCAGCCGCGGCCTGCCGAAGCCGGGGGTGTAGGGGCGCACCGCTTCTCCCTCTTCGTCATGCGCGGGCTTGACCCGCGCATCCACGCTTTTCGGCAACGTCCCGGAAGAAAGAGTGGATGGCATAGCAACGCGGCTCTCGCCGCGTTGCGTTGTTCTTAAGTACCGCAAGCCGAGTAAACCCGGCTTGCGGTGTCAAGCCCGGCCATGACGGAAGGATGGGTCAACTCAACTAGAAAATGCCCAAGTCTTAGGGCTCGGCGCCGGCGCGGGCGTCGGCCAGCGCGAACACCCCGGCCTGCTTGGTCAGGGTCACGCCGCGCTGGTGGAAGGCCGCAAGCGTCGAACGGTGGCCGATGGAGACGATCGTCATCTTCGGCAGGCGGTCCTGCAGCAGGTGGTAGAGCGCCGCCTCGGCGGGTTCATCGAGCGACGCGGTGGCCTCGTCGAGAAACAGGTAGTCGGGGGCTTCGAGCAGCACCCGCGAGATCCCGAGCCGCTGCTGCTCGCCGAGCGACAGCATCCGGTTCCAGTGCGCCTCCTCGTCGAGCCGCTCGGCCAGCGCCGGCAGGCCGACCAGCGTGATCGCCTGCTTCAGCAGCGTGGTCGAGAAGGCGTCGCCGGCGGAGGGATAGGCGACCGCGGCGCGCAGCGATCCGACCGGGAAATACGGGCGCTGCGGCAGCACCATCAGCCTGGCGTTGGCGGGGATCGCGACCGTGCCCTTGCCGAACGGCCAGGTCCCGGCGATGGCGCGGAACAGGGTCGACTTGCCGGACCCGGAGGGCCCGGTGATGAGCACGCGTTCGCCGGCGCGAATGTGAAGGTCGCGGGCCGACACCAGCGGCTGGCCGGTCGGCAGGTCGACCAGGAGGTCCGTCAGCGCGATTTCGGTTTGCGCGGCATCCGCCGTGGTGTGGATGGTTTCGCTGGACGTGACCAGCGCCCGGCCGCCGGCGATCGCCGCCTCGAAGCCATCGAGGCGCGACACGATGGCGCGCCATTCGGCCAGCGTGCGATAGGCGGAGACGAAGAAGGAAAGTGCGCTCTGCACGCTGGAGAAGGCCGACGCGGTTTGCATCATGCCGCCGAGCTGGACCTTGTTGGCGAAATAGGCCGGCGCCACCAGGATGAACGGAAACACCACCGAGGCCTGCGAATAGCTCGCCGTGAAGGCGGTCAGCTTCTTGGTCCGCTTCATGATCGCAAGCCAGTTGTCGGCGACCTTGCCGAAGCGCCACAGCAGCCGGTCGCGCTCGGTGCCCTCGCCCTTGAGCAGCGCGACCTGCTCGGAATTCTCGCGCACGCGGACCAGGTTGAAGCGGAAATCCGCTTCATAGGCCTGTTGCTGGAAATTGAGGTTGGCCAGCGGCCAGCCGATCAGGTGGGTCAGCGTGGTGCCGACGACCGCATAGACCAGCGCGCCCCACACCAGGTAGCCGGGAATGGCAAAATCCCGGCCGAACACGTGCAGCGGCGCGTCGGCCGAAAGCCCCCAGAGGATGATGACGAAGGAGATCAGCGAGACGATCGAGCTCAGCAGGCCGACGCAGATGTTCAGCGTCGACTCGACGAACATCTTGACGTCCTCGGTGATGCGCTGGTCCGGGTTGTCGGCGGCGTCGCCCAGCAACTGCATCCGGTAGTGATTGGCGCCGTCGAGCCATTCGCCGAGATAGTGCCTGGTCAGCCAGGTGCGCCAGCGGATCTGCAGCCACTGATTGAGGTAGAGCTGATACACGGCGAGCACGATGAAGACCGTCGCCAGCACGCAGAAATAGATCAGTTCGCCGACGAAGTCGTTCCAGTTGTGTTCCTGCAGCGCGTTGTAGAAGCGGTTGTTCCACTGGTTGAGCAGCACGTTGATTCCGACGATGCCCAGTTCGATGGCGATCACCGCGGCAAGCAAGCCGCGCCCGGCCCATTTGTCTTCGGAGCGGAAATATGGAGCCGCGACCCGCCAGACGGTCGCAAGCATCGAGCCAATGCTGTTCACAGAAGTGCTTCTCCAGGGGTGGCGTTAATGCCCTGATCCAACGGGCGAATCATGAGGCATTCGACTAAAGTCGAAGGCGCGGTGGTATACCATGACCTTGTCCAAAGCTTGCCCTCGACCCTAGCATGGCATCCGGCGGCTGGGCGTTACATCACCGACAGAAAAGGCTGCGCATCGGCGACCCGCGCAACGCGTGCGGACAATCTACCGCGCGCCCGCCTTGCACTCTGTACGCGTCCAGTCGCACGATCGGCCGGGCAAATAAAAACGACAAATTGGGGAGGACGATACGATGTGGAACCAGGTCTACAATCCTTTGGGCAGCGTGGTGCTGTCGACGATCGCGGCAGCCATCCCCGTGGTCACCCTCTTGGTGCTGATCGCGACCAACAAGGTCAAGGCGCATATTGCGGCAATCATCGCGCTGGTCGTCGCCAACCTGGTGGCGGTGTTCATCTTCACCATGCCTGCGGGAATGTCGATCCGCGCCAGCGTGCTCGGCGTGGTCACCGGGTTTTTCCCGATTGGCTGGATCGTGCTGAACGTCATCTTCATGTATCGGCTGACGGTGGCGACCGGCCGCTTCGACCTGCTGCAGCGGGCTGTCGGCGGGGTGACGCCGGATCGCCGGTTGCAGATCCTGCTGATCGCGTTTTCGTTCGGGGCGTTCTTCGAAGGCGCCTCCGGCTTCGGCACGCCGGTCGCGGTGACCGGGGCGATCCTGATCGGCCTGGGGTTCTCGCCGCTGGCGGCCTCAGGCCTGTCGCTGATTGCCAACACCGCGCCGGTGGCCTACGGCGCGCTCGGCACCCCGATCCAGGGCCTCGCCTCGGTGACCGGGTTTGACCCGTACATCCTCGGCGCCATGGTCGGCCGGCAATTGCCGATCTTCTCGCTGATCGTGCCGTTCTGGGTGGTGTGGGCTTTCGCCGGCTGGAAGGGCACCAAGGAGATCTGGCCCGCGATCCTGGTCACCGGTCTCTCTTTCGCGGTGCCGCAGTTCCTGATTTCCAACTTCGTCAATCCGTGGATCGTCGACATCGGCGCCTCGCTGATCTCGATGGCCTGCCTGATCGCATTCCTGCGGATCTGGTCGCCGCCGAAGCTGTGGCTGTCGCCCGCGCTGCGCAGCCGCGACGACTCCGCCGCGTCCGTCCCCGCGCCGAAGCCGATGGACACCACGCCGCTGACCCAGGCCGAATTCTGGTCCGCCATGCTGCCCTGGATCATCGTCTGCGTCGTGCTGCTGGTCTGGGGATCCGGCTGGTTCAAGAGCGCGGTGAATCCGATCTTCACCTGGAACTATCCGGTGCCCGATCTGCACCAGATGATCAACAAGGTGCCGCCGGTCGCCGCCAAGCCGACTCCGGAACGGGCGGTGTTCGCGTTCCAGTACCTGTCGTTCACCGGAACGGGCATGCTGATCGCCGCCCTGATCTCCGGCGTGGTGATGGGATTTTCCCCGGCGAAGATGCTTGCCGAATACGGCCGCACCATCAAGGTCTGCGCCTACTCGCTGATCACGATCTCGGCGATGCTGGCGATCGGCACGCTGACGCGGCTGTCGGGTCTGGACGCCACGCTCGGCCTCGCCTTCGCCGCCACCGGCGTCTTGTACCCGTTCTTCGGCACGCTGCTGGGCTGGCTCGGCGTCGCGCTGACCGGATCGGACACCGCCTCCAACGTGCTGTTCGGCAACCTGCAGAAGATCACGTCGGAGCAGCTGCACCTGTCGCCGATCCTGATGGGGGCGGCGAACTCCTCGGGCGGCGTCATGGGCAAGATGATCGACGCGCAGTCCATCGTGGTGGCGTCGACCGCGACCAACTGGTTCGGGCACGAGGGCTCGATCCTGCGCTTCGTGTTCAAGCATTCGATCGCGCTGGCCTGCCTGGTGGGCGTGCTGGTGATGCTGCAGGCCTATGTCTTCCCCTTCACCGCGATGGTGCTGAAATAGGGTAGCGGGCTTCGACACCGGTCCCTGCGGCGTTCGGCCGCGGGGACCGTTTTCACATGGCGCTGCCGCCGTCGGCCGAATATGGCCACGGCCGCGTCGAGGGATTACAGGGATTGCAACGGCGTGCGTCGAATCAACGGGCAGGTCATGAATTCGTTCGGAAATCGAAACGCCGGTGCGCGGTGGGTGACATTGGCGCTGACGCTGGTGCTGGCTGCGGCAGCCGCGCCGGCGGTCGGCGCCGCGGAGTTTCCCTTCGGCCAGGAGATGACGCTCGATGCGCGCAGGCTCGGCGGCTCGAAGCGGCTGCCGTCGCTGGAGATCGACGAGCGCGGCGCCGCGCGGCTCGAACTGTGGTGCAAGGGCGGGCTCGGCCAGTTCTCGATTTCCGGCGACACCGTGGTGTTCGTGCCGGGGACCATGGAGAGCCGCGACTGTCCCGCCGACAAGGCGCAGCTCGACGATGACCTGATGGCTGCGCTCGGCGAGGCGACCAACTGGAAGCGGCAGGGAGACTACGTCTCCTTCATCGGTTCAAGGACCCTGCGGTTTCGTCTCAACACCAACTAGGGCGCGACGAGGCAAGGTCCGACCATCTATCTCGTCATCCTGAGGAGCGGCCCCTTGGCCGCGTCTCGAAGGATGGCGGCACCGGCGCTTCATGGTTCGAGACGCGCGAAGACGCGCTCCTCACCATGAGGCAGAGAGCTACGCCGCCGCCGCCGTCACCAC
>JBKQQE010000573.1:0-3044 GCA_052326245.1 Xanthobacteraceae bacterium
TCACCCATAAGAGTGCGCCCATGCTGGGCGCACCAAAAACAAAACGGCCGGCTATTCGCCGGCCGTTCGTCATTCAAAACCCGATCGCGATCACACCGCGGTGTTGATCCACTGCTGCAGCTTGGCCTTCGGCGCGGCGCCGACCTGGCGCGAGGCCATCTCGCCGCCCTTGAAGATCATCAGCGTCGGGATCGACATCACGCCGTATTTCGACGCCGTCTTCGGGTTCTCGTCGACATTGAGCTTCACGATCTTGACCTTCTCGCCCATGGCGCCGGCAATCTCGTCGAGCGCGGGCGCGATCATGCGGCACGGCCCGCACCACTCGGCCCAGAAATCGACCACCACCGGCCCCGACGCCTTGAGGACCTCTGATTCAAAACTGGCGTCCGATACCTTTCCGACCGACATGCTGTGCCTCGTTGAGATGGGAGCGCGGGGAGATTCGCGCCAAAAAGATAAAACGAACCTATGAACGCGCCCTTGCCGGGTCAAGGCTCGTCAGGGAGCTGTGATGCGGGCCAGCTCTGCGTCCAGCATCGGGGCTGGAAGTTCCATGATTTCAGGGGCTTCGGTCCAGAGCAGGGCGGCGCGCACGGTGCGGTCGGGATAGATCTGGCGCAGCACCTGGCGGTACAGCGCGAGCTGGCGCAGGTAGCCGGCCGGCGCTTCCCCGGGCGTTCTGGGCGGCGCGTGGTTGGTCTTGTAGTCGACGATCAGGACCTCCGACGCGGTCACCACGAGGCGGTCGACCTGGCCCGTCACCGCCAGCGCCGGACAGCCGGACCGGGAGAGCCGCCCGGCGATCGACACCTCGGCGCGGCTGCCCTGCTGGAACAGCGCCGCGAATCGCGGCGTCGCGATCAGGCCGAGCACGGAAGCCGCCAATGCCTCGCGGTCCGCCGCCGCCCAGTCGGCGGCATTGCGGGCGAGATAGCGCAAGGCCGCATCCCCGCGCCGCTCCGCGGGGATCTCCGGCAGCGACTGCAGCAGCCGATGCACCAGCACGCCGCGCTTCAGCGCGCGGGCCCGCGCGGTCGCGGTTTCGCCGGGCATCAGGACGTGGCCGTCGTCGCGGCCGCCGGAGGGCCGCACGGTGACGACATCGCCGGCGTCGGCGACGGCGCGCTGTCGCAGCCAGTCGGGCAATGGCGGCGGCGACGCCGCGACCGCGGCGGCCGCCGGCGCCGGCAGCGCGGTATCCGCGGCGCGCGCGTAGCGGCGCACCGGCCCGTAGGCGGTCTCCACCGTCTCGAGCGCAAGCTCCGAGGCGTCGAGGCCCTGCCGGATCAGGTCGTACCAGCAAGGCTCCCTGAAATCCTTGGGGGTGCCGGGCCGGCAGCCGCCGACGATGAGGCGGTCGGCGGCCCGCGTCATCGCCACATAGAGCAGCCGCCGGTACTCGTCTTCGGCGGCGTCCAGCATCGCGGCCCTGGCGTTCGCCACCGCCGGCGGATCGTCGGCCTTGCGGCCGGCCCACACCACGCAGTCGCCCTGCTGGTGGGCCATGCCCGGCAGCCGGATCAGGTTGAGCCTGAGGCTTTCGGTCGGCGATGACGCGGTGTCGGCGAGGAACACCACCGGAGCCTCCAGCCCCTTGGCGCCATGCACCGTCATCACCCGGACTTCGTCGCGGGTGATCTCCATGTCGCGCTTGACCTCGGTATCGGCGGCGCGCAGCCAGGCCATGAAGCCCTGCAGCGACGCCGGCGCGCGGCGCTCATAGCCGAGCGCGAGTTCGAGGAACTCGTCGATGGCATCGTTGGCCTCGGACCCGAGCCGCTGCAGGATCCGGGCGCGGCCGCCGTCGCCGCCGAGCAGCCAGGCGAAGAAGGCGAACGGCGTCTCCTGCTTCGCCCGCGCCTCGCAGCGTTGCAGCCGCTCGAGCACGGCGGCGAACCTGGCGTCGTTTCCGGCATGCAGGCCAAGCGCGTCGCGCAGGCTGCCGCGGCGGTCCCATGCCAGTGCGAACAGGTCGTCGTCGTCGAGGCCGAACAGCGGGCTCTTCAACGCCACCGCCAGCGCCAGATCGTCGCCGCGAAACAACAGCGCGTCGGCGAAATTCATCAGGTCGATGATGGCGATGTGTTCGGTCAGCTTGAGCCGGTCGGCGCCGGCCACCGGAATCTCGGCCTGCTTCAGCGCCTGGATGATGGCGGTGAAGGCGCGGCCGCGCCGGCGTACCAGCACCAGGATGTCGCCGTAGCTGAGCAGCCGGCGCCGCGCGCCGGTTCCGGTCGCGGTGCGGGCGGCGATCAGGTCCCGGATGCCGTCGCGGATACGCTGCGCCAGCCGCACGTCGGGGCTCGTCTCCGACACCGCGTCGAACGGCGCCGACCAGCCCTCGAGGTCGGGCCGTTCCTCGGGCTCCTGCAGCTCCCACAATTCCACCGTCGCCGGCGCGGCGTCGGCCAGCGCTTCGTGGCGCGGCATGCCGGCCTCGTCGGAGGTGATGCTGCGGAAGATCTCGGCCGAGCGGAAGGTCCGCTCCACCGCGTGCAGCACGCCGGCTCCCGAGCGGAACGAATGCACGAACGACACCGAGGCGAAGGCGAGGCCCGCCGCGGTAAACCGCGACTGAAACCCCCTGCGCCGGGAATCGAATTCGTGCGGCGCCGCGCCCTGGAACGAGAAGATCGACTGCTTCTCGTCGCCGACCGCGAACAGCGTGCGCGCGGCGCCGGAATGGGCGCCGGCGCCCGACGTGAACTCGCCGACCAGGTGTTCGACGATGGTCCATTGCCGCGGGCTGGTGTCCTGCGCCTCGTCGATCAGCACGTGGTCGATGCCCTGGTCGAGCTTGAAATGCACCCAGCTCGACGGCGTGCGATCCAGCATCGCCAGCGTCTTGTCGATCAGGTCGTCGTAGTCGAGCAGGCCCTTCTCTTCCTTGGCGCGGCGATAGTTCGTCGCGACCGAGGTGGCGATGACAAGCAGCGCGCGGGTGCGGTCGCGCATCGCGGCGGCGCGGCGGCGCGCCAGCAGCGCGGTGACGCGCTCCGCCTCCCGCTCGAGCGCCCCGGCGAGCGCCGGCATTTCGCCGG
>JBKQQE010000574.1:0-10451 GCA_052326245.1 Xanthobacteraceae bacterium
GCTCTCTCCAATCCGGCATTGATGAGCGAACTTCGCAAAGGCGCCCGCGCTACCGCGCTCAACTACGGCTGGGATCAGGTGGCCGCCCGCTATGTCGACCTCCTGGAGGAAGTCTCAGCGTCGCGAAGTGCAGGCAGCCGCTGAGGGTCTTACCCCTGAGCTAAATAGTCTGTCCGGCTGATTTCCCGGAAACCTGGCCGGAATCCGCAACCTTGCGCTCGGCGGCGCTGCGGCAGGCCGATGCGATCGCGCCGGCCACCGCCTCATAGGTGAAACGCGCGGTGGCATTGTCGCGGGCCTTTGCGGCCTTGCGCATCCTGGTGGCGGGATCGGCGAAGATTGCATCCAGCAGGCGGGCCAACGCGTCGGGGTCGCGTTCGGCCACGATCCAGCCCCCCTCCGCGACCACGCCCGGGATCGCGCCGCTCTGCGACCCGATCACCGGAATTCCACAGGCCTGCGCTTCGACGATCACCCGGCCGAATTGCTCGCGAACTTTCTTCGTCGTCCTGGTGAGCAATACCATGACATCGAGGGCGCGGAGAAATCCGGCAACCTCGGCGGGCGTGCCCCACCCGCGGATCGAGACGCGGCCGGCAAGGCCGAGTTCGTCAATTCTCTGACGCAGCCTGCCCTCGTAGGGCCCCTCCCCCATGATCGCGAGGGAAACCGGCGCCGCGCAGCGCGCCATGGCGTCGAGCGCGTCGTCGAGCCCCTTTTCCTCGACCAGCCTGCCGACATAGCCGATGGTCAAAGCGCCATCCGAAGCGCGGGATGCCGCGGCCGCGGCAGGAAAGAAGGTGGCATGATCGACGCCATAGGCGATCGGCGTGACCGGGCCGCCATAGCCGCGCGCCCGCACCACCGCGGTGGCTTCCGGACTGCGCGACAGCACGTGATCGGTGTGGCGGAGCACCTGCCGGCGAATGGCCTCGAACGGCGGCGGCAATCGCTTCAGGATGTTCTGATCGACTTCCATCACCAGCGCCGCGCGCCGTTTCAGGACCCTCGCCTGCAGGGCGACGAAGCTCCACGGCTCTTCCCAAAGATGGATGACGTCGGGATCAAGCTCCGACAACAGGCGGCGCAGTCCGGGATAGAAATGCAAATGCCAGCTCATCGGTCCCGCGCGTCCCAGCATGATCGGCAGGATATGGACCTGCAATCCGCTGTCATCGGGCGGGTCGGCCTCGATCGCCCTGCCGAACTGGTGAAAAACCTTCGGCACCACGAGATGCAGATCGATGTCGCGTCGCGCCGCGAGCGGATGATAGCGCAGCCGACCGGCGTCGCGGCTGACGGCCGCGTGCGCGATCGAGAGGATCCTGAGAGGTCTGGTGCTAGACACGGCCGAGAATCCTCGCCGCGACGCCGCTTAACCCGGTCAGATGAGCCTCCATGGCGACCAGGCTGCAACGGTCGCCGTTGATCGTGTTTCGCGGCAGCGAATAGAGATCGTGGCCCCGGCGCAGCAGGCCTTTTCGCGTGGTGGCCGCGCTTGAATATCCGGCCCTACGGGCGAGATCGAAATCGCGCGGACCGCAGTCGCCGGACCTGCCATAGGGAAATGCGAAATGGCGGACCGGCAAATCGAGCTCGCGCGCCAGGCGACCGCGGCCTCCCACCAGCTCGGCCAGCGCTTCCGCCTCCGGCAGCGACGAAATCCGGGCGTGGCTGACCGTGTGGGCACCGATCTCGACCAGCGGATCGCGGCCGAGCTGCGCCAGCATGTCCCAGGAGACGGCATGCTTCCAGTGCATCATCGATCGATCGACGCTATTGACGGCGCAAAACCGGGCGTAGTGTTCGCCGGCGTCGGGGCCATCCCACGATCCGGCGATGTCCTGGAACGCCGCGCGCTTCTGCTCGACGGTCGCGACCTCGATGGCGCCATTCGTCAGGACAACGCGATCGCGTTGCAGCAGCACATCCTCCAGTCCCGCCGCCCACAGCGGCAGCGTTCCGTCCGGAATTCCGGTGGTGACATAGAGCGTCACGGGGACCGCGTGACCGCGAAACAGCGGCACCACATGCTCGAAGGTGTCGCGATAGCAGTCGTCGACCGAGAAATTGACGTAGCGACGATCGGATCCCTGTTGCGACCGTCGGATCGCTTCTTCCACGGTCACGATATCCCAGCCGTTTCGCTTGAGGTACGACAGCAGGCGATCGAGAAAGCCGAGATCGAGATAGAAGGCGCGGTTGGGCAGATCTTGCCAGACGTCGCTCGGCGCGGCGCGATGAAACGTGAACAGGCAGCCTCGCGCGCCGAGCACGCTGTCGACCGATCTGTTGGCAATGGGAAGCGCCAGCGTCTCGAACAAGGACGGAGTTTTCGCGACAAATTCCGCCGAGTTTTTCATGGACACTTCTCCTTCGGGCGGTTCATCAACCCCAGCCGCTCCAGCGCGGCATCGCGCAATGCCGGCACCAGCATGCTCACCGACATGACGGCGCATGCCGCATAGGCGAGCACACCCGTCAGCAGGCGCTCGCCGACGCCGATGATCGAATTCTCGATCTGCCAGCCCAGCAGCAGCATCAGCGCCGCCGGAACCAGCGCCACGGCGATCAGACCGAGCAGCTTGCGCCGCCCCCCGAGGCAAACCAATACGCCGGCCAGCATCACGAAGCTGCGGGTCGATTCGCCGCTCGCGATCAGAAGAAGCGCGGTGGCGCCGCTGGCATGAAGCTGTGACAGCAGATAATTGACGACGATATTGGTCGCATAGGCCGACACGATGACCACGGTCGCCGACACATTGCGGCCGGCGCCGTTGAGAACGCGGATCAGGATCCAGGCGAGCGTCGCCGCCCATAGCCCGACCGCGATCCCCCGCAACGCGTAGCTTGTGAGCGCGACGGCCTGTTCGCTAAACGCGCCACGAAAGAAGATCAGTCGGACGATTTCCGGCGCAAACACCACCAGGAACGCCGACATCGGCACCGCCAGCGCCAGGATCGGCCTGGCGATCGTCTCGACCTGCTGACCGGTGTCCTTTGACCCATGGGTCGAGAGCACGGCCAGACCGACCGGCTGGCTGACCAGCAGCAACGCGCTTTCGGTGAGCGTGCGCGCGTAGTCGAGCGAGGCAACCGCCCCCGTGGTAATTCTCGAGGTCAAGAGCCGTTCGACCCAGCTGTTGGCCTGCTCGCCGAGCGGCAGCGCGATCAGCGGCCGCAGCCGCTTGAAGAATTCGGTCGCCGCGCCGCGGACGGTATCGAGCGTCAGGCCCGCAAAGCTCAGTTCGCGGTCGCGCCAGAGCATGATCCCGCCCCACAGGGCCAGGCCGTTGAAGGCGGCCGCAAACGACCACGCCAGCGCCCGCGCCTCGCCCGTCAGCATCAGGATCGCGATCCCCGCCAGCACGGAGAGGTTGAGAATGCTGGCGCGGATATTCGTGAGCCGCGTGCGCCCGATCGCGATCTCGCCGGCCGCGAGCACGTTCAGCACCACGGAAGCCGGCATCGCCAGCGACATGATGCGCACGAAGTCCAGCGTCAGGCTTCTGCCCGCCGGGGTGAACCCGCCCACGATGGCGTCGACCCAGATCTCGCCGGCGGCCTCCACCACCAACGCCAGGATCGCTGAAACCACCGCAAGAGCGACGGCCAGGGCCGCAAGCCTGCGCGGCCCGTCTCCCTTGTGGAGATTGTCCCGCTGCATCGGAATCATGATCGCGGGAATGCTTTCGTTCTGCAGGAACACCAGCGGGATGAAGACCACCGCGGTCGCGCCGCGAAAGCCGTCGGCGACCAGCGAGGCGCCGAGCACCTGCGCCATGAGAATCTCGCGGCCGAATCCGAGGAGCTTGCTGGCGAGCGCGCCGCTGACCAGGATCGCGATGAACTTGCGGATTGAATGCCGTTGCGTCGTCATGGTCGCGCCAGGCGGTTGCGGTCGGCCAGCAGGACGGCAAACGTCCAGAACATGAACCCGCTTTCGGCGGCCGTCAGGTTGGCGAGCGGCAGCTGGCACAGCGCGCCGCAGCCGAGCGCCCCGATGACGATGGATTGCGGTGTCCCGTTCCGCCAGGCCGCGGCGATCATGTTGATTGCGGCGACGACCAGCGCACTCAGGCACACCAGCCCGACAACGATGCCCATGGTCAGCCAGCAGGCAATGATCATGCCGTCGACCGGCATCGCGCCTGCGGTGCCGACGTCGATGACGGTGAAGCCGGCGCCGAACAGCGAGCTGTCCCACTGGTTCCACAGCGTCACGAACTGATCGATGCGCTCCTGGGCACTGCCATCCTGGGATCCTTCGCCGAGCGTGGCCAGGCGTTCGCCGATGACATCGCCGAACGGGGTCAGGGTTGCCGCCACGACGACCAGCGCGAACGCCCCGAACAGAATGACCCAGGCGCGCCGGCGCGTGCTGGCGAAGGCGAGGCAAAACACCACGCCGACGGCGAGCGAAATCCACGCGGTGCGATAAAGCGACAGCAACAGGCCGATGCCGGCAGGACCAGTCAGCAGCAAGGACTGCCAGCGCGACCGGGTAAACCAGACGATCAGGAGGCCGAGCGCGGTGAAGGTGGCAAAGCTGGCAGGTCCGTTGAGCGTGCTGAAGGTCCGCACCCCGTAGGGGATCGGCTCTCCCGCCGACAGGATGGAGGCGTACTGCATCCAGTAGCGGTCCCATTCCGGCGGGTTCACGTATTGCAGGATCCCGTAGGCTCCGATGATCGGCAAAATGACCACAAAGGCCGACGCCGCCGCATCCAGCATCTCGTCCCGGTCGGCCTCTTCGAGAAGCGCACCGGCATAGAGCAGCGGCGCCAGCCATTTCAGCGTCCCCGTCGCCGCATTCGTCAGGTCCCCCTGAATCACGGACAACAAGGCCGCGTAGGCCACGCAGCCCGCGACGACGAGAAGCGGCAGCATCTGCGGTATCAAGGCGTGTTTGCGCTGCTCGAACACGACCTGCGGAATCACCGCGAGCAGGGCCAGCAGCGGACCGATCAACATCAGGCCGGACTGGTCGTAGCCCACCGACAGGTCGACGAGGCGGCGGACGAACGGCGCAAATGCAAACAGCAGCAGCGCGCATTTCAGATGCGCCGCCGGGCCCTGACGCCACGCATACAAGCCCACAAGCCCGCAGCCGGCGATGAACAGCGGCCGCGTCAACCCGCCCAGCACACCGGCTGCCAGCGCCGAGCCGCAGGTCAGCGCCGCCGCGAGGATCCATCCAGGCAGCTGCCGTGCCGGCGAGCTCAATACACGTGCCGAACTGCCGTTCAAGCTTGCGCTCCGCTTGCGACGCTGCCTATCACCCGATCAATCGCATCAACCATGCGCGCACGGCTATAGAGCGCCCGGGCGCGTTGTGCCGCATGCGCGAGCTGCTCCTTGAGGCCGTCCGGCGCCGCCAGCGTTCTGCGGATTGCGCTGGCAAGCGCGCCGGAATTGCGGGCGGGAACCAGCGTGCCGGCCTTGCCGGCCTCCAGAATTTCGGACGCCGCGCCGGCATCGGTGCCGATCACCGGAACGCCGGTCAGCATGGCCTCGACCAGGGTGCGGCCAAATGGTTCCGGATCGATCGACGGATGAACCACGATGTCGACGGCCCGCATCAGCCGCGGCACGTCGGCGCGCTGGCCGAGAAACCGCACGCGATCTTCCAGGCCGAGCTGCTCGACCATCCTGACGAGGCTCTCGGCATAGGGCTGCTCGCCGAACAGGGCGTCGCCCGCAAAAATGCATTCGACGCCGGGGGTCTCGGCAAGGGCGCCGAGAACGACGTGCTGGCCCTTCCAGAACGCAAGCCGGCTGAACACGCCGATCAGCTTGCCTTTCGGCAGACCGAGCTGGTCGCGCAATTCCGCCGGCGTCGCCGCCTCGGGCTCGATATCCAACCCGTTGGGCACGACCTCGACGAGGTCGCGACGGCCGCCCTCGGCGATGAACGCGGCGGCCACCGCCTGCGACGGGACGACGACCTTGGTCGCCGCGAGATTGGCCAGCGTGACCTGCAGGCGCCGCTGCAGCGAGCCGAAATGCTCGGCGCTGATGATATCGTGAAGATGCCAGACCAGCGGGCGCCGGACCAGCAACGTCAGCAATGCCGACAGCACGAACGCCTTCTGGGAATTCGCATACAGGAGATCGCTGTTGCGGGCGACGCCACGCATCTCGAACAGGATCGCGCAGAACCGCCCGACCCGCGGCACGATCTCGAACAGGGAGCTGTCGCGTCGAATCGCTCCGATGCCGCGGCCCCATCGCGACACGGTCACGTCAAGCTTTCGAGCGCTGAGCGCAGTCCTGAATGGGCCGTCCTCGAACAGGAACGCCGAGGCGGCGGCCCGCTGGCCGACGATGTCGAGCAGCACCATTTCCGCGCCGGAAATCTGCCCGGTGTGGCTGACAAACAGGATGCGCGGGGAACGCATCAGCCGGCTCGGTCCAGCTGGCCCACGGTGCCGACGTCGCCCTGATCGAATCCGGCTTCGGCGCCTTCGCTGGCGTTCATGGCGAGCCCCAGGATGTTGCCGCCAAGCGTTCTAATCGCGCTCGCCGCGGCAACGATCTGGCCGACCGACGACCGTCCGGACCGCACGCACAACAGCGCGCCGTCCGCCTTTGTAGCCAGCACGCGGGCATCGGCAAGGAACGCGGGAGGCGGGCCATCGATGAGCACGACATCGTAGCTCCGTGCCCAGTCCAGCAGGCCCGACATTTCCTCGCGGAGCAGCCAGCTGGTTTGCCTGCTGGCCGAGGCGCCCGCCGCCATTGCATCCAGATTCGGAATACCCGTTGCCGTCACCGCGTCCTGCGGAGCGGCTTCTCCCCGCAACGCGGCGAGCAATCCCGGACCGCGCGCGGCCGGAAAGACTTCGTGGAATGCAGGCCGGATCAAATTGCATTCGACCGCCAGCACGCGACAACCCATGCCCGCCACGTGACGCGCCAGCGCCAGCGTCAGCAGCGTATTGCCCTGCCCGGCTTCGGCGGACGCCACGATGACTTGCCGATGGCTTCGCGGCGCCAGCTTCAGTGCCGTCGCAAGCCGCGCCAGCGCCTCCTGGTAGCCGCGATCGTGCCTGACCGCCTCGAACGCACGCCCAAGCGCGCTCGCGGGACGACCCTTGAGGATGGCGTGAATCGGCGATTCAGGGTGCTCCGAATGCAGCGACGGAAGACTGGCGAGAACCGGCGCTCCGATCACCGCCGCGAGTTCTGAACTCGACTCATCCGTGGGCGGCGGCGGAGCCTCCGGCCCGGCTGGAACGGAGGCCAGAATATCGCCCATCGCGGGTTCGGCGCCCAGCGGCGCAAGCGCGGGCGACGCCGCGGCGCTGTCGCCGATCGTCGTCCGCCGCTGATCCAGTTCATAGCGTGGCGGGCTCGGCGTCGTGCTGATCGGAACGAGGTGCTCGCTCAGCAACACCGCGGCCACCGCCAGCAGGACTGCAAGCGTCGATCCTGCGGCGAGGAACGGAAGCTTCTTGGGAAAGAACGGCGTGGTCGGCAATTCCGCAAGACTGACCAGGCGGGTGCTGCCGAGCAGGACGCGGCGCTCGGTCTCGAGCTCGCTCGCGCGGCGATAGAGATTCGAGTACTGCTGCCGCTTGATGTCGGCGGCGCGGACCATGCTCTCGATCGACGCTTCGTCGGAAGTGGCCGAGCCGACTTCCGTCTTGATCGAATCCATCTGCTTCTTCAGCGATACGACGAGCGCGTCGTTGGTATCGTATGCCTTCTGCAGGCTGGCGGCGATGGAAGCGATCTCGTCGGCAAGGCGCTGCTTGATGCTGGCCTGCTCGCGCTCCAGGGCCAGCAGCGACGGATGCCTGGGCCCGAGCAGGTTGGACAAGCTCGCATACTGGGCGCCGATGCTGGTGAGCTGCTGCTTGAGGTCGGCCACGGTGCGGCTGGCCAGCACGGCGGGCACGTCGCTCGCCCCTTGCAACCCTTGGGCCTGTCCGGCCTTGACTTCCTTCAGGCGCGCCGCGGCGTCGGCCCGCGCGGCTTCGGCCGTGGAGAGCTGCTGGCTGATGCTAGTCAGCCGCTCCGAGCTGATGGGCGCGTTGGCGCCCCGCATCAATCCCTTGGTGCGGCGGAAGGATTGAATTTTTTCGTCGGTATCCTTCAGGTCCCGGTCGAGCTCGCCGAGCTGCTCGCGCAGCCATGACGCCGCCGCCTCGCGGCTGTTCGAGCCGGCGGCGCGCTGATCTTCGAGAAACGCCGTTGTCAGCGCGTTGGCCATGGCCTGGGCTACATGGGGAATGCCCGACGAGTACGAGATGTTGATGACGCGCGATCGACCGACCGCGCCGACCGAATACCGGTTCTGGATGTATTCGATGAATGCCGCGCTGTCCTGTCTCAGGCGTTCGCAGCGCGCGGCCGATCCGAACAGCAGGCCGCTGGAATTCGAGATACAATCTTCCACCGCGGCGTCAGCCGCCCCTGGCGCCGCCATCGCCAGCCGCAGCACGCGCGGCGACCGGATCACCAGCAACTGGCTTTCCAGGTCGGCGGGGTCGCCGATCTTCTGCACCCACGCCGCCTGGGATTCGGTCAGGTTCGGCTCCTGTTCGGCGACGATGACCGAGCCGGTCGCCAGATAGCGGACGGGCAACAGGATCAGGGAAAGCAAGGTCAAGCCGAACACGACCGCAAATGCGGTCGCAAACACCTGCCGACGCCGCCAGAACCGTTGCATCAGGTCCGGCAGAAACAGCTTCGGCGACAGCTCTGGGTCGGCCATCATATGCACCTTCTCCACCTCGCATCGGCTAGGCGGTGAACCGCGATGAAGCGGCCGGCAACAGGCTCGGATCGACGCCTTGCTGGTGGCGCTCGACCGACCGATTTACCGACGAGACAAATTCGCGTCGAAACCGCTCTGCCGAGAACTGCAGCGCCTGGGCGCGACAGCTCGCACGCGAGAATCCGTTCTCCTGCGCGATGAACGAGCGGACGCAACTGGAAATCGCCTCCGGCGTGGCTTCCTGGAAGAACATTCCGGTGCGGCGCGCCGCCGAATTTGAAACGATTTCGCGGGCGCCGCCGCGGCCGAGCGCAAGCACCGGCGCGCCCTCGGACTGCGCTTCGACGACGATAATTCCGAAATCTTCCTCGGCCGCGAAGATGAAGGCGCGCGCGGTGGCCATCAGGCTGCGCATGCGCTCGTCGCTGACGAAGCCGGCAAAGCTAACATTCGGACCCGCGATCTGCTTCAGCCGCGCAGCCTCGGGCCCGTCGCCCGCCACCACAAGCTCGAGGTCAGGCATTGCGCTGAACGCGCGAACGATCGCCTCGATATTCTTGTAGGGAACAAGCCGGCTGGCGGCCAGAAAGTGGCTTCCGGGCGCAACGTCCGGGCCGCGCTTCGACAGCGTGACCGGCGGATAGATGACCTCCGCGTCGCGCCCGTAGATCTTCTTGATCCGGCGCGCGACGAACGCCGAATTCGCGATCATGACGTCCGGACCGTGGGCGGTGCGGGCGTCCCAAATCCGAATTCCGTGCAGCAGCAGGCGCGCCAGTCCGCTCTTGAGGCCCGTCGCCAGCCCGCTTTCCTTCAGATAGGCGTGCTGCAGATCCCAGGCGTAACGCATGGGGGAGTGAACATAGGCAACGTGGACTTGGCCCGGGCCGGTCAGGACGCCTTTGGCAACGGCATAGCTGCTCGAGATCACGAGATCGTAACCGGACAGGTCGAACTGCTCGATCGCCAGCGGCATCAGCGGCAGGTACGAGCGATGCCTGGCGCGCATCAACGGCATCTTCTGCAGGAAGCTGGCATGCGACTGCCTGATTCCGATCTTTTCGCGATCGGCGGCGTCCAGAAAATCGAACAGCGTGAACACGTCAGCGTCTGGATAGCACTTCAGGATCTCACGCAAGACCTGTTCAGCACCGCCGAGGACATAAAGCCAGTCATGAACTACGGCGACGCGCATCCTCGACCTCAAGATCGCTCGTCGGTTTTCCGACGGCGATTCTGATATGAGGGAGATCACCTGACGCACAATCCAATCCTGAACTTTTAGTTAACCGTGCGGCCGTTCCCGAGCCTGGCCGAATTCTCCAGAAACGGTGGGCCGCCAGCCAAGCTCTCCGCCGCTACATCAAGTGAACTCGCAGCTTGCGCGGCCAAGTGGCTGATAGCGGGAGCGCTTGTCCGCTTCTGCCTGAGCGTATGCGCTGCAGTTCACAACATCGCGAGCAAGCGCCCAACAGCTTGCAGCGACCGGTGCAGCCCAGGAGGCCGGCCAGCTGCACCCAACTCTGCGATGTTTTGGTTAACAACGCGTTTGCGGCGAGGCTGGAAATTCAGCGGATCCAGACACGCTGGCGGCAGCCAGAGACCGTTGTCGGATGTATTTTCATTTTCATTGCGGAGGGAGCGGCGCAGCGTCGGCGCGAACACTTTCCGGGTCGGCCACCACTAGTACCCGGTTTCCGAAGTTCGTGAGTCGCTTGCCACACTC
>JBKQQE010000575.1:0-2821 GCA_052326245.1 Xanthobacteraceae bacterium
TTCGCCCGGCGCGATGCGGCGATTGCTCTTGCGGGTCACCCGGTAATGCACGATGGCGCCGTCCGGCCCGGCGCCGGCGATGGTGGGAAACGAGACGTCCTTGAGCAGGCCGGTGTCGCGGCGAAAGCTCTCGATCGCCTGCACCGCGTCGATCTCGGTCAAGGTGCCGCGCGGCGCTTCGCGGTCGAACCAGGCGAGGAAGCGCGTCACCGCCACGCCGTCGCGCAGTTGCGCCGCGCGCGCGCCGGCGATTTCGACCGGATTCTTCACCGCTTTCATCGGCGCCAGCGGATCGGGGCCGCGCACGACCTCGCCGCCGTTCTCGACGATCAACCGCGCGACCGCCTCGGGACAGCTGCTCGGGTCGAGCCGCACGGCGCGATGCTCTTTGCCGAGCGTGAGGAGATCGCGCTCGAAGGCGGCGCTCGGCCGCACTTCGGCGATCTCTTCGAGCCGCTGGCGGATGTCGCTTGAGAGCTTGCGCAGGTCGACGAACAGCGCCGGGCGGCCCTCCTTCGGGATCGCGGCGAAGGCGAGCGCCACCGGCGTGTGCGGAACGTCGCTGCCACGGATGTTGAACAGCCAGGAGACGGCGTGCGGGTCCGACACCATGAGCACATCGGCGGCGAGCTTGGAAAATTCCGCGCGGATGCGGGTGAGCTTGCTGTCGGTATCTTCGCCGGCGAAGCGCAGATCGTGCAGCACGATGGCGCCAAGCGGCGGCTTCGGCCGGTCGATCCAGATGGCGTCGATAGGATTGTCTTCGACCGGAACGAGGCTTGAGCGCGCGGCCGCGCAGGCTTTGGCAAGCCGCTCGGCGCTGTCGACCGTGTGCAGCCAGGGCGAATAGCCGAGCCGGGCGCCGGCCGGCAGATTGGCTTCGATCCAGGCCGGCGGCGGGCGTTCGACCAGATGCTCGATGGAGAAAATCGCGCCGTCGACTTCCTCGCGCACTTGCACCTGATAACGGCCGTCGACGAATAGCACGGCGCGGTCGGCCAGCACGATCGCGACCCCGGCCGAGCCGGTGAAGCCGGTGAGCCAGGCCAGCCCCTCGTCGTAGGGCGGCACGTATTCGTTCTGGTAGCGGTCGGCGCGCGGCACGATGAAGCCGTCGAGCAGGCGCCGCTGCAGTTCGGCGCGCAGCGCCGCGACGCGCGGCGCACTGGCGCGGCGGTCGGCATGATCGTCGAACGATTGGAACAGGGCCTCGAACATGCGCGGCAATGTAGGGCATGATCCCGCAAAGGGGAAACCCGGTTTTCGAAAAAATCCCGGCCAAACAAAAGGCTAGATCGGGGTCCTTCGCCGCCGCGTGCGGCGGGCGAGCACCAGCGTGGTCCAGCCGTCAAGGTCGATGCGCCGTTCGAGGACGAGCGGCCGGTACGCCGCCATCGCGGCGTTGGCCTGCGCCGGCAACAGGCCGGAGACGACGATGCGGCCGCCTGGCGCCAGCAGTCTTTTGAGCGGCGCCGCGATGCGCTGCAGCGGCCCGAGCAGAATGTTGGCAAAGACGAGATCGTACGGCGCGCCCTCGCGGATTCTTCCGGCGGTAACGCCGTCCGCCTTCACGACCTGCACCGTCGCGCCCACTTGGTTGAGGCGGGCGTTGGCGCGGGCGACGCGGACGGCGCTGGCGTCGATGTCGGTCGCCAACACGCGCCGATGGAGCGCGCGGGCGGCGGCGATGGCGAGCACGCCGCTGCCGGTGCCGAGGTCGAGGATGCGCTGACCGCGACGGCGCCGCTGCCGCGACTTGCAAAGGCCATCGAGTGCAAGGAGACAGCCGCGCGTGGTGCCGTGATGGCCGGTGCCGAAGGCGAGCGCCGCCTCGATTTCGATGCCGATCCGGTTGACCGGGATGCGGGCGCGGTCGTGGGCGCCGTGGACGACAAAACGGCCGGCCGCGACCGGCGCCAGGCCGGAAAGACTCTCGCGGACCCAGTCCGTCGTCTTGACGCGCGCGAAGGTCAGGGCCCGGGCCGCCGTGAACCCGGCGGCGCTTGCAACCACCGCACGCACGGCCTTGCGGTCGGGCGGCGCGCGGAAATGAATGGCGACCCGCCAGCGCCCGCCGCCGGCTTCAAACAGGCTCACGGCGACATCGTCGGCGGCGAAGCTTTCGGCGAGGAGATCGGCCAGTCGGCGCGCGGTTTGTTCATCGGTTTCCAGGCGGGTAACCGAGGTCGCGAGTGGGTCGGCGGCTGGGCGGGAAGCCATTGATCTACTTTATGTTTCTGGATTCATACCCGCAATTCACCACCGCAGGCACAAATAAAGCTGCGACGCATGGGGCAAACGATGTCCACATCATGATACCCCGCTCATCCACAGCATTATCCACGATCAGTTCAGGGCCGGCGTGCGCACCTCTGTCCCGGCTTTCTTTGCGCCGAAAGTGACGGTGGCAGATTGCAAATTTCCGTTCAGCGAAGGGGCGTCAAGACCTTCAAATCTCGCACCGCATTGACATGACGAATCAGTTACAGTGCCAGTGATTCTCAAGTTCGCAATGCGCGTGGGCCGCGAGCGCTGCGAACTTCGGACAAACGCCAAGGGCAGGATGCTTGATCGGGCCGCTTTGGGAGAAATCGCATGAACGTTGTGGTCTTCGCTTCGCGCAAGGGCGGGTCGGGCAAGAGCACGCTAGCGGCGCACTTGGCCGCGCACGTCCACAGGCCGTCGCGGCCCTGTCTGCTGATTGACTCCGATCCGCAGGGCTCGCTCACGCTCTGGCACAAGCTGCGCAACGCCGAGGATCTGCCGCTGCGGACCACGCAACGCGGCATTCCCGATATCGTCAAGGCGGCCAAGAACGACG
>JBKQQE010000576.1:0-7784 GCA_052326245.1 Xanthobacteraceae bacterium
CCGGCGAGACCTCGATCTTCATCACGCCGGGCTACCGTTTTCGCGCGGTGGACGTGCTGATGAGCAATTTTCACCTGCCGCGGTCGACGCTGTTCATGCTGGTGGCGGCCTTCAGCGGCCTCGATACCATGAAACGGGCCTACGCCCATGCCATCACGCAGGGCTATCGCTTCTACTCCTATGGCGACGCCTGCCTGTTGTTCCGCGCGGCGCCGGGCGAAAGGCACGCCGCATGACGGTCCCCAACCATTTCGCGCTGCTCGGGCGCGATGGCGCGGCGCGCAGCGGAACGCTCACCACGCCGCACGGGGTCGTGCGTACGCCGGCCTTCATGCCGGTCGGCACCCAGGGCGCCATGAAGGGCGTGCACTGGCGCGATGTCCGCGACGCCGGCACCGATATCGTGCTCGGCAACACCTATCATCTGATGCTGCGGCCGGGCGCGGAGCGGATCGCGGCGCTAGGCGGCCTGCAGAGCTTTACCGGCTGGAACGGCCCGATGCTGACGGACTCCGGCGGCTTCCAGGTGATGTCGCTGGCCCAGCTGCGCAAGGTCAGCGAGGACGCGGTCACGTTTCGCTCCCACATCGACGGAGTGAGCGTCGAACTGTCGCCGGAACGGGCGATCGAGCTGCAGATCCTGCTCGGGTCCGACATCGCGATGCAGCTCGACGAGTGCGTGCGGCTGCCGGCGGAACGGGCCGACATCGAACGCGCGATGCAGCTCTCGATCCGCTGGGCCGGGCGCTGTCGGCGGGCGTTCGAGGCGGCAGCTGCCGGCCGCATGCTGTTTGGCATCGTCCAGGGCGGCGACGCGCCGGACCTGCGCCGGACCAGCGCGCGGGAACTGGTGGCGATCGGTTTTCACGGCTACGCGATCGGTGGTCTCGCCGTGGGCGAACCGCAGCAGGTGATGCTGGCGATGATCGAGGAGGCGGCGCCATTGCTGCCCGACGACCGGCCGCGCTACCTGATGGGCGTGGGAACGCCGGACGACATCCTGCACGCCGTTGCCCGCGGCATCGACATGTTCGATTGCGTCATGCCGACCCGCAACGGACGGCACGGCGTGGCGTTTACCCGGTGCGGCACCGTGAATCTGCGCAACGCGCGCCACGCCGACGACCCGCGCCCGCTCGACGAGGCCAGTCCGTGCGTGGCCGCGCGCAGCTGCTCACGCGCCTACCTGCATCACCTGATCAAATCGGGGGAGGCGCTCGGCGCGATGCTGCTGTCGGAGATCAACATCGCCTATTACCAAACGCTGATGAGCGGAATTCGTTCGGCGATTGCTGCGGGCAATTTCGCGTCATTTGCCGAGGCGACGCGCGAAAACTGGACGCGCGGCGATATCGCCGCGCGCTAGCGCATTCGTCCCGCAGTTAGTTGCACTGGAACCGGAGGCCGTGTTTGGTCACGAATCCGTAACCGCAGGTTTCGCAGGTCCACAGATAGATCACGCTGTCATCCGACAGGAACGCAGAGGCTTCGGCGGCGATCATCGAGTCGGAACACACGGCACAGGTCGGCATCTCACGCTCACGCGGCGCGGAACGAAGCGCACTGGTCGACCAACTGGACGACATGACTTCAGAGAGTCCTGACATCGCTTGTCTCCCCATGCTCGTTAAAGACAAACACTACACCTGAATTAAAGACGCTGTCGCAACAGAAATGCGTTGATTTCGAGATTTGTGTATTGCGCCGCAACAGCTTCGCCGCAGTGCGTGCACTAACAAAAACATCTTAAGCTGAAGATGTCGCGAAGGCACGTGCGATCGCGCCGCAGCAGACGGCCGCAGCTTGCATGGCGGTCGCCTTGGTTCTCGCTCTGGAGCCATGTTCCACCGCGTTGCAATATGGTCTAATGACGATCATCCTTTCGGCCGCCAGATGGAGAGCTCGCTTATGACCAATGCGCCCAAAGCTACCGAGGCCCCGCAGTCGCGCGGGCGCGGTCGGATCTACCCCAGCATCGCCGAAGCCTTCGGCGACACCCCGGTGGTCCGGCTCAACCGGTTGCCGCAGCAGAACGGGGTCAAGGCCACAATTCTCGCCAAGCTCGAGTATTTCAACCCGGCTGCCAGCGTGAAGGATCGCATCGGCGCCGCCATGGTGGTGGCGATGGAGCAGGCGGGGGTGATCAAGCCCGACACCGTGCTGGTCGAGCCGACGTCGGGGAACACCGGGATCGCGCTGGCCATGGTGGCGGCGGCGCGCGGTTACCGGCTGAAGCTGGTGATGCCGGAATCGATGTCGATCGAGCGCCGCAGGATGCTGTCGTTCCTTGGCGCGGAGATCGTGCTGACCCCGGCGGCCCAGGGCATGAAGGGGGCGATCGCCAAGGCCGAGGAATTGCTGCAGAGCACACCAAACGCCGTGATGCCCCAGCAGTTCAAGAACCTGGCCAATCCGGAGGTGCACCGCCGGACCACCGCGGAGGAAATCTGGAACGACACCCAGGGCGCCATCGACATCTTCGTGGCCGGCGTCGGCACCGGCGGCACCATCACCGGCGTGGGGCAGGTGCTGAAGCCGCGCAAGCCGTCGCTGCGGGTGGTCGCGGTCGAGCCGGAAGAGAGCCCGGTGCTGTCCGGCGGCCAGCACAGCCCGCACAAGATTCAGGGCATCGGCGCCGGCTTCGTCCCCGAGATCCTCGATCGCTCGGTGATCGACGAGATCGTCAAGGTCAGCAGCGCGACGGCGCTGGAAACCGCGCGCCGGCTCGCGCGCACCGAGGGCATCCCCGGCGGCATCTCCTCGGGCGCGGCGATCGCCGCGGCCATCGAGATCGGCAAGCGGCCGGAGAACGCCGGCAAGGTGATCATTGCGATCGTACCTTCGTTTGCCGAGCGCTACCTCTCGACGGCGTTGTTCGAGGGGATCTAAGCGTGACGCCAGAGCAGCAACGGCGGATCGTCGAGGCCGTCGACGCCAATTTCGACGCGCAGGTGGCCACCACGATCCGTTTCTCCGCCATTCCGTCGACCCGCGGCGCCGAGGCGCCGTGCCAGGACATGTTCGGCGATCTGCTGCGGGAGCGGGGCTACGAGGTCGACGACTGGCGGATCAATCTCGAGGCGCTGAAGAAGCTGCGCGATTTCGGGCCCGTCGAGACCGATTTTTCCAAAGCACGCACGGTGGTCGGCTCCTACCGGCCGCCGGCGCCGCCGGTCGGTGCGCCGCCGCGCGCGCGCGGCCGGTCGCTGATCCTGCCGGGCCACTGCGACGTGGTGCCGGCCGGCCCCCTGGAGATGTGGACGTCGCCGCCCTTCGCGCCGGAGGTGCGGGACGGCTGGCTGTACGGCCGCGGCGCCGCCGACATGAAGTCGGGCACCATCGCCGCGCTATATGCGCTCGACGCCATCCGCGACGCCGGACTGCGCCCCACCGGGCGGATCCACCTGCAGTCGGTGATCGAGGAGGAGAGCACCGGGGTGGGCGCGCTGTCGACCATCCAGCGCGGCTACCGGGCCGACTGCTGCCTGATCCCGGAGCCGACGTCGGGCAAGCTGGTTCGCGCCCAGGTCGGCGTGATCTGGTTCCGGATCAGGGTCAAGGGCCGGCCCGCCCACGTCTTCGAGGCGGGGGAGGGGTCGAACGCGATCAAGGCGGCGATCGACCTGATCGCGGCGCTGGAGGGCCTGGAGAAGCAATGGAACGCGCGGGCGGCGAGCGATCGCCTGTTCGCGAAAGTCCAGCATCCGTTGAATTTCAATCCGGGCATCATCAAGGGCGGCGATTGGGCGTCCAGCGTGCCGGCGTGGTGCGACGTGGACTGCCGGATTGCCATCCTGCCCGGCTGGAACATTGCGGACTGCAGGGCGGAAATCCTGGCCTGGGTCGACAAGGCCGCGCGCCAGCATGCCTTCCTGGCGAACAATCCGCCCCAGATCGAGTGGTCGGGCTTCATGTCGGAGGGGTTCGAATTGCGGGGTGCCGAGGCGGCCGAAGTCGCTCTGCGCGGCGCTTACCAGCATGTCCATGGCGCGCCGCTCGAGGAGCTGATGTTCACCGCCATCACCGACACGCGCTACTACGCGCATCAGGAAATTCCGTGTCTGTGCTTTGGCGCCACCGCCCGCCACATGCACGGTTTCGACGAAGCCGTCGAACTAAACTCGCTGCGCAAGACCACCCAGGCCATCGCCCTGTTCGTCGCCGACTGGTGCGGTGTAGAAGCCGGGTGAGGGGATCGCTGTAGAGCGCTGCTATACGTTCAGCGTCGTCGCTCGGTTCAACCGGGCGACCCAGTACGCCGTGACGATCGTAATTTCCCGCGTGCACCCTTGAATACTGGATTGCCCGGTCTCCTCGGCGCGTTCGCGCCTCGGGCCGAGCAATGACGGTGGCAGGGACTATCGCGCCGTGATCCTAAACATCGGCGAACGATCTGGCTGGGTGGTCACCACGCCGATTGGCATCACCGGCTCCTTGTCCAGCAGTTCGACGTGGAACTTGCCGACGATCTCGGCCAGCGCCAGCGTCGCTTCGACCAGCGCGAAATGCGCGCCGATGCAGATCCGCGGGCCGACCCCGAACGGCAGATAGGCGAAGCGGTCCGGCGCCGGGCCGGACAGGAAGCGCTGCGGCACGAAGGCGTTGGGATTGTCCCAGAGCTTTTCGTGGCGGTGCAGCAACCAGGGCGCGATGAAGATGACGTCGCCTTTTTTCACCGGCTTGCCGTCGATCTGGTCCGGACCCGCGGCGGAACGCGCGATCAGATAGGCCGGCGGGTAGAGCCGCATGGTCTCGTCGAGCACGGCGCGGGTGAATTTGAGCGCCTCGGCGTCAGGCTCGCCCGCGGCGCGCGCTACGCTAACCTCGCGCGCAACCTGGTCCTGCACGGAAGCGTCCTGCGCCAGCAGATACAGCGACCAGAACAGTGCGGTCGCCGTGGTTTCGTGGCCGGCGAGGATCATGGTCGCGACCTGGTCGATCATGTTGTCGTCGTTGAAGGCCTCTCCGGTCTCCGGGTCGCGCGCCGCGACCATCAGGTCAAACAGGTCGCGCGGCGCCTGATCCTGCCGCGTCACGGCGCGGCGCTCCGCGATCAGCGCGCGCACGAAGCGGGTCCAGCGGCGCCGGAAGAACTTGCGCTGGATGTCCTGCGGGCTCGGCCAGCCGAGCGGCAGCAGCAGGTCCCAGATGTGCGGCCGCGCCAGCCGCGCGGCGTATTCGATCACGAAGTTGCGCAGGGCCGGCCCGTGCTCGGCCATGCCGAACGAGAACATGGTCCGTCCGGCGATTTCCAGCGTCATACGCTGCATGATCTCGCGAAGATCGACGGGGCCGTCTTGCAGGCCCTTTAGCTCGGTCAGGGTTTCGCCGATCACGGCGCGCATATGCGGCACCAGGGTTCCGACCGCGCGCGGCGTGAACGCCGGCGCCAGCGTGCGGCGCTGGTGTTTCCAGGCCTTGCCTTCCGCCAGCAGCAGGCCTTCGCCGAGCACCGGCTGCAGCACGCGGATGCCCGCGGGCGTGCGCGTATAATTTTCGTAGTTGTCGATCAGGACGTGGCGAATGGTGTCGGGGGTGTTGAGAACGAAGGTGCTGCGGCCCATGAAATGGCCCTGCACCACGTCTTCCTGGTAGGCGGTTGCGCCCCAGGTCGCCAACCCGCTTTTGCGGATCGCCAGCATGCGGCCAAAGGTCGACATGGATTGGGAGGCGGGGGCGGGGTAGGGCGGGACCAGAGGCGGCCGCGCGGCCGGCGCGTCAAAGACCTCGGCGATGCTCATGGCGGACTCCTGGCTCAGCGGCTCGCTTCTATATCGGAGCATAGGGTGGCGATTGGAAGACGCCACCCTCGGAGTTCGGACGGGACATTTCTGCGATCGATCCGCACAGGCGGCGGTCGGGCCTGTTCAGCGCACCCCGAGCCGGGGGCGCAGCTTCAGGAGCCCGGTACAGAGCCTGAACATCTGTTCCCACATCGCCTGGCTCGCGCGCACCATCTCGCGGGCGATCAGCAGCGGGGGCAGCGGCAGGCTCCAGGGCGTGACCGGTTGCGGGACCAACGGCGGCGCGTCGCCGCGTGCAGCGGGGCGTTCCGCCGGCTCCGCCGGGCGACGTGTCAGATCGACGATGCCGGTGGCCTCGCCGCTGGCGAAGGTCAGGTTGGCGCCAAACTTGTGCGCCAGGGCCTTCATGGCCTGGTTCTGGCCGCCGGTGGTGATGCGCAGCCGCGGATAGCCGCGGCGCCGGGCTTCCGCGAGGATCTGTTCGAACAGCGCGCTGCCGACGCCCTGGCGACGCAGTCGATCTTCCACGCTGAAGGCGATTTCGGGGGTTTCGTCCGCGGAGCGCTCGGGGCCGTGCAGTTCGGCGGCGGCGCGGACGGTGCCGTCCTGGAGGTAGGCGATCACGATCGTGCCGTGGTCGAAACAGCGCCCGGCATAGGTCGTGATGAAAGAGTCGCTGATACCGCCATTGAAACGGTCGCGCCGGCTCGCCGGGTCGAGCCGCATCAGGTGATCGCGCAGCAGGCCGTGTTCGCTCGGTTGCAGCAGGCGGATGATGCCTTTGCCGGCGCTTGACCGGATGGTGGCAACATTGCTCATGGTCCATTCTCCTCATGGTTGCCCGTGAGGACGTTCGATTCCCTAGATCTCCAATATTTGTGCATCGCACAATAATTTCAAGAGATGAATTCGGATTTTTTGTATTTGTTAACATAACAATATCAGCATCTTGCGGGTTTTCTGAAGTTCCATCGGTTCTACCGAAGGGAGCGGGGCTGCTTGAAGCTGGCTGGTCTGGCTTTGGGATCGGTGCGCGTTGCCTGTTGGCGCGGTGGTCCGGAAACTGCCTGACCCCGCGGCGGGCGCCTGGGTCGATATGGTTAATTCGGCATTAACGGATTCTGCGACATCGTCGCCCGGCTTCCGCGATTTCTTCGCGCAAGCCGATTGGTCAACGGCGGGGCGGCGATGTTCGACACCATCATCTTGCTGACGGGACTGGTGGAGCAACCGCCGCTGGCGTCGCTGCTGCGCGAACACAATCCGCTCCTGAAGGTCGTGCCGATCTCGTCCGCGGCCGAACTCGCCGAGGTCGGCCCCGAGGTCCTGGAGCGGGCGCGCCTGATCGCGTTCACGACGACGGTGATCGTGCCCGGCTCCGTGCTCGATCGCCTCGGCTACGGCGCCTATAATTTTCATCCCGGGCCGCCGGAATATCCGGGATGGGCGCCGGCGCATTTCGCGCTGTACCATGGCGCGACCGAATTCGGCGCCACCGTTCACGCCATGGTGGAGCGGGTCGACGAGGGGCTGATCATCCAGGTCGATCGCTTCCCGATTCCGCCGATGGCCACCGCCGCCGGGCTCGAGGAGATGGCATACGGGCGGCTTGCGCGCATGTTCTGGAATCTGGCGAAGCAGCTTGCGACCCAGGCCGCGCCGCTGGGCGCGCTGCCGATCAGCTGGAGCACCCGAAAGCACACCCGCCGGCACTATGCGGCGATGTGCGATATCCCGCTCGATATTTCCCGGGAGGAGCTGGAGCGCCGTCTCGAAATCTTCGGCCACAATCATTTCGGCATGATGCCGACGATCCGCCTGCATGGTGTCGAGTTTCGCGCCGTACGTTCGGAGCCGCAGTTGCCGACTTCCGCGCCGTCGCTGGTTCCGGATGATCGCAGTCTGGAAGCGCTGGCCTCGGGCTGACGATCGCAAGTCTCGTTAAGCCGGACGAACCGAGCCGCAATATTCGAGACAAATCTCCAAATTCTATCGTTCCGAAATGATCCGCGACGTCGGCAGCGGCGGTCCGCAGGGATC
>JBKQQE010000577.1:0-6880 GCA_052326245.1 Xanthobacteraceae bacterium
TGGTCTGGTCCGCGGCGATCGATGGGGACGTCGCAGTCATAGGCACCTCGTATCAGGGGTGATTGCGGTGGCGTTGCTACCGCGTTCTCGTCGCGTCACATCGCAAGTGCCGTGCCAGCTGGTATACCACCCACCATCCTGCCCACCGAAGTCCCGCTCGGCAAGTGGGGCTTGCAGGCGCGCCGCCAAGCCCCCGGCCCGGCGGCGCGGAGCGATCTGTACACGCCCGCCCGGCAGCGTTGCCGCTGCATCGTCAGCGTGTTAGGCGGGGGTTCACCGCCCGAGGATGGAAACGATCATGTCCCCACAGCCCGCGGCACGTCCGCTGATCATCGCGCCCTCGATCCTCGCCTCCGACTTTTCCCGGCTGGGCGAAGAAGTGCGCGCGGTCGACCAGGCCGGCGCCGACTGGATCCACATGGATGTGATGGACGGGCATTTCGTGCCCAACATCTCGTACGGTCCCGATGTCATCAAGGCGATGCGGCCGCACACCACCAGGATCTTCGACACCCACTTGATGATCGCGCCCTGCGATCCCTACCTCGAAGCCTTCGCCAAGGCGGGCTCCGACCACATCATCGTCCATGTGGAAGCCGGACCGCATCTGCACCGTTCGCTGCAGGCGATCCGCGCGCTCGGCAAGAAGGCGGGCGTCTCGCTCAACCCGGCGACGCCGGTGTCGAGCATCGAGAACGTCGTCGACATCCTCGACCTGGTGCTGGTGATGTCGGTCAACCCCGGCTTCGGCGGCCAGGCCTTCATCCCGGCGGCGATCGAGAAGGTCCGCCAGGTCCGCGCGCTCACCGCGGGCCGCCCGATCGACATCGAGGTCGACGGCGGCGTCACGCCGCAGACCGTCGGCGCGATCGCCGCCGCCGGCGCCAACGCCTTCGTCGCCGGCTCCGCCGTGTTCAAGGGCGGCACGCTGGAAGCCTACAAGACCAACATCGCCGCCATCCGCCGCGCCGCGGCGGACGCGCGTGGAGAACTCGTATGATCCCCCGCTATACCCGTCCCGAGATGGCTTCGATCTGGGCGCCGCAGACCCGTTTCAAGATCTGGTTCGAGATCGAGGCGCACGCCGCCGACGCCATGGCCGAACTCGGCGTGATCCCGAAAGAGGCCGCCCGCGTCATCTGGGCCAAGGGCAAGAATGCCACCTTCGACGTCGCCCGCATCGACGCCATCGAGCGCGAGACCAAGCACGACGTCATCGCCTTCCTGACCCATCTCGCCGAGATCGTCGGACCCGAGGCGCGCTTCGTGCACCAGGGCATGACCTCGTCGGACGTGCTCGACACCTGCCTCAACGTCCAGCTGGTGCGCGCCGCCGATCTTTTGATCGCCGATGTCGACAAGGTGCTCGCGGCGCTGAAGACGCGCGCGTTCGAACACAAGATGACGCCGACCATCGGCCGCTCCCACGGCATCCACGCCGAGCCGGTCACCTTCGGGCTCAAGCTCGCCTATGCCTTCGCGGAATTCTCGCGCGCGAAAGCTCGCCTGCAGGCGGCGCGCCAGGAAGTCGCCACCTGCGCCATCTCCGGCGCGGTCGGCACCTTCGCGCAGATCGATCCGCGCGTGGAGGCACATGTCGCCAAGGCGCTGGGCCTGACGCCCGAGCCGGTCTCGACCCAGGTGATCCCGCGCGACCGCCACGCCATGTATTTCGCAACGCTCGGCGTGGTCGCCGCCTCGGTGGAGCGGCTCGCCACCGAGATCCGTCACCTGCAGCGCACCGAGGTGCTGGAGGCCGAGGAGTTCTTCTCCGAGGGCCAGAAGGGCTCCTCGGCGATGCCGCACAAGCGCAACCCGGTGCTGACGGAGAATCTCTCGGGGCTGTCGCGCATGGTGCGCGCCTATGTCACGCCGGCACTGGAAAACGTCGTGCTGTGGCACGAGCGCGACATCTCGCACTCCTCGGCCGAGCGGATGTTCGCGCCCGACGCCACCGTGACGCTGGACTTCGCGCTCAACCGCCTCGCCGGCGTGATCGAGAAGCTCCTGGTCTACCCGCAGAACATGCAGAAGAACCTCGACCGGCTCGGCGGCCTGATCCATTCCCAGCGCGTGCTGCTGGCGCTGACCCAGAAGGGCGCGAGCCGCGAAGAGGCCTATAGACTGGTGCAACGCAACGCCATGCCGGTGTGGCACGGCGAAGGCGACTTCCTGACCCTGTTGAAGAACGACGCCGACGTGAAGCGCTATCTGTCGGACGCCGAGATCGCCGAGAACTTCGACCTCGGCTATCACCTCAAGCACGTCGACACCATCTTCAAGCGGGTGTTCGGCAGCTCCTGATCACCAAACTCGCTGCGTCTACTTCGCGAAGAAGCAACTCGCGCGCGGTCAACAGGGGAATCACATGAGCTTGTCCGGCATCTTTGCGCGCATCGTCGCGCTGATCGGCGCTGTCGCGGTGCTGTGGCGCCGGCTGCAGGGCGTGCCGCGAGAGCCGGCCTGGGGCAGCGCGCCGGTGGTGCCGGCGGCGAAGCCGCAGGGCGCGATCCCGACGCTGAAGATGCCGACGGCGCGAGGCTGGAGCGTCGGGCAGATGCCGGTGGCGGCGCCGGGGCTCAAGGTCAATGCGTTCGCGAGCGGGCTGAAACATCCGCGCTGGATCCACGTGCTGCCCAATGGCGCCGTGCTGGTGGCCGAGGCGACGGAGGTCGCAGGTAGGGTCGGCAGCCTGTTCGGCTACGCCATGCAGGCGACCATGAAACGCGCCGCCGCGCTCGGCGAAAGCGCCAACCGCATCACGCTGCTGCGCGATCCCGACGGCGACGGCGTCGCCGAGCGGCGCGAAATCTTCATGGAGGGGCTGAACCAGCCGTTCGGCATGGCGCTGGTCGGCGACACCTTCTATGTGGGCAACACCGACGGCGTGATGGCCTTCCCGTACGCGGCGGGCGCGGAGCGCATCAGCGCGCCCGGGCGCAAGCTCATCGGCTTCAAGCGTCGCGGCCATTGGACCCGCAGCCTCTTGGCCAGCCCCGACGGCCGCAAGCTCTATGTCGGGGTCGGCTCGCTCAGCAATATCGCCGAATACGGCATGGCGGCGGAGCAAGGCCGGGCCGCGATCTATGAGCTCGACCTCGCCAGCGGCAACGGCCGGATCTTCGCCGCCGGCCTGCGCAACCCGGTGGGCCTGGCATGGGAGCCGCGCAGCGGCGAACTCTGGACCGTGGTCAACGAGCGCGATGGCCTCGGCGACGAGACGCCGCCCGACTACCTGACCTCGGTGCGCGACGGCGGCTTCTACGGCTGGCCCTATTGCTACTGGGGCCGGACCGTGGACGACCGCGTGCCGCAGGATCCGACGCTGGTCGACACGGCGATCACGCCGGACTACGCGCTCGGCGGCCACACCGCGTCGCTCGGCCTGTGCTGGATGCCGGCCGGCACGCTGCCGGGCTTTCCGGACGGCATGGTCATCGGCCAGCACGGCTCCTGGAATCGCAGCACGCTGAGCGGCTACCGGGTGGTGTTCGTGCCGTTCGAGAACGGCCGTCCGGCCGGACCGCCGCGGGATATCCTGTCGGGCTTCCTTGCCCCCGACGAGCGGTTTTCCTACGGACGACCGGTCGGGGTCACGCTCGGCCCCGACGGCGCGCTGCTGGTGGCGGACGACGTCGGCGACGTGATCTGGCGCGTCACCGCCAAATAGGCCGTAGGGCGGATTGAGCCGAAGGCGTAATCCGCCGCCCCTTACTGCGTGCGGTGAAGCGGCGACCGGCCTTCAGCCGTGATACGCAAACAGCTCGATCGGGTCCTGGAAGCCGCGCACCGGATATTCGCCGACGCGTTCGAGATCGAACTCGCCCGCGACCAAATCGGCGAACGCGCGCGACAACAGCACCGGCTTTCCCAGTTGCTTGGTGAGGGCTTCGAGACGCGAGGCCATGTTGACCGCGGGACCGATCACGGTGAAGTCGAGCCGGGTGCGCGAGCCGATGTTGCCGTACATGACGTCGCCGACATGGACGCCGATGCCGTAGTTCAGCGGCGCGCGACCGGTTTCGCTGTTCTTTTCGTTCAGGGCAGTCATGGCCTGACGGGCTTCGGCCACGGCACGCAGCAGATCGGCGCACGCCGACGGCCGGCTGAGCGGGAATATGGCGAGCAGGCCGTCGCCGATGAATTTCAGGATTTCCCCGCCATGCCGCGCAATCGGCTCCGACATCGCGTCGAAATAGCCGTTCAGCAGATCGATGACGTCGTCGCGCGGCCAGCTGTCGGAGATCCGGGTGAAATCACGCAGATCGCAGATCATGATGGCGGCGCTAACCGTCATCCCGCTTCCGCGCCTGGTGGCGCCGGCCAGAATGAGCTCGCCGGCATGCGGTCCGACATAAGTTTCGAGCAGGGTTCGCGCCAGCCGGTTCTTGATACGGATTTCGCTGACCAGCGCCAGAACCGGCAGCAGCCTCAACAGGCCGGCGATGTGCGCGTCGTCGAAACCTCCGGGCCGGTCGGTCGCAAAGGTCACGAAATGCCGCTTGCCCAGCGTATGGAACATCGGCCACGCCACATAGTCGGTGAGGCCTTTCGCCCGCATCTCGTCATAGACCGCGTGCTGGCGGCCCAGCGCCGGATCGCGCTCGAGATTCTCGCGCACCTCGGTGGCCCCATCATGGATTTCGTTGCCGGGGCTGCCGATGTATTCGGACCGCTCCCCGATATCGTAGTCAAATCTCCCAAGCTCGGCCTCGCGCATCCCATCGGCCCACATCATCCGCGCGCCGAGCCATTGCGGATGATGGATCAGGAAATGCAGCGACGCCCGCTTGACGGGAACGCCCGCCCGCTGCAGCCGGACACACAGCTCAGTGAAGATATTGTCGATGAAGCGCTCATCGCGCGTGTCGTTCGTCAGCCAGTGCACCACGTCGATGTCGAAGTTCGCGGAGGCGGGATCGATATTGGGCGGCGCGTTCATTGTCTTGTTCCTGGATCGACCAAGCGGGATATGTCGTGATCCCGCCCGGCGGCGTCAATGGTCCCCAGCGCCTGCAGGTCAGGCAAAAAAGCAGGCTAGGCTTCAGGAACGCAGGGGACGACCTGCGGCGCGGTCACTGGTCTCCGAGAGTGCAGACCATCGCTGAGCCGCGGTGTCGGTCTTGGCACTCTTGGGACATGGCGCGATGTCAGGCTTTAGTCCGCGATACGCTCCAAAGCGAACGTCAGCCGACTAATCTGAATTTATGGGTTCACATCCTGGGATTTACGCCGGCACACGGACTTGCCTGCGAAATTCGTGAGTGTGGCGAACGCCGTCACGCCGGCTGGGCCGCAGCCGGCCGCGCCGGCGCGGCGAAGATCCGCATCAGGCCGAAGGTCGCGGCGAGGATCGCGGCATAGACGACGAGCTGCATGGCGGTGGGCTGGTCGGTATAGCCGATCAGGGTGTGCAGCGCCTTGCCGAGAATGCTGTCATCCGGCAACAACCAGCTCGAATCCCACACCACGGTGTCGAGCCACATCAGCCAGTTGGCCTGTTCGAGAAAGGCGGTCGCCTGCGAGGCCATGCCGGCCGAAAGCAGCGCGACCAGCACCGTGGTGACCCGGAACAGCGGCCGCATCGGAATCCGCACCAGCCCGAAATACGTCATCAGGCACACGCCGGCGCCCAGCGCCAGCCCGGCGAGACCGCCGAACAGCATGTTGATGCTGGCGCCGTCGGCGGCGGCGATGCCGTAAAGGAACAGCGCCACCTCGCTGCCCTCGCGCAGCACGGCGACCGCGACCACCACGGCCAGCGCAAACAGCGATTTCGAGCCTTCCGCGACCGCCTGCCCCGCGGCATGCATTTCGCCGGCAAGCTCGCTGCCGTGATGCGCCATCCAGACATTGTGCCAAGTCAGCATCACAACGGCGACGCCGAGGATGGCGGCATTGAACAGCTCCTGTCCCATGCCGGCGAACAGCGACGACAGCGCGCCGGCGAAGGCGGCCACCAGGCCGGCGCCGAGCACGCCCGCAACCACGCCGCCGGTGACCCACAGATTGCGATGCGGAACCGAGCGGGTGACTGCGAGAATGATGCCGATGATCAGCCCCGCCTCGAACACCTCCCGAAACACGATGATCAGCGCAGCAAGCACGGTCCCGACCTCACTTCACGACCAGCGCGCCACGGACCTCATGGTCGAAGTCGTTGAAATACTCGTAGCGTCCCGGTTTCTGCGGACGCAGATTGATGATGCCTTCGGTGCCGGCCGCGATCACTTTTTCGACGTGCAGCGTCTTGCTCTCGAATTCGATGGTCTTGGTCGAGGCATTGCGGACGTGCAGCACGAGCGGACGATCGGCGGGTGCGCTCGCCTCCGCCGGCTCGAAATGCTGGTTTGAGTATTCGATCGAGATCACGGCGGCATCCTCGGCGCGCGCCGGCCCACCGGCGGCGCCCGCCAGGGCGATCGCGACGAGGCCAAGCACGGCCATCGACGTCGGATTACGCGGGGTCTTCATTGCTTCTGTTCCCTTCCCACCGGCCATTTGACCGGGCGACGCAGGCAGGCTGCTTCCAAACCCACTGTAGCCGTTATCATGGCGCAAACTACCGCCTTGGCCACCGGCAACGACCTCCGGATCAATACGGAAGGCGAACCCGAATCGGGCCTGCGGATAGCCCTTCAAGTTAGGTAACCGCGACGCGCCTGTCCCTCAAGTTGATCCCTTCCAGACTGGAATGAATGTAACAACAGCGCAACGCTACCGCCATCCTCGCCGGGCCGGGCGCTGGAAACTGGATCGTAACCCGCATTTCGCTATGATCGCGCCGTGACCCGCGAGGATGGCGGTAGCGTTGCGCTGTTGTTACATTCATTCCAGTCTGGAAGGGATCAACTTGAGGGACAGGCGCGTCGCGGTTACC
>JBKQQE010000578.1:0-9839 GCA_052326245.1 Xanthobacteraceae bacterium
GCGCGCGCCGGGACGGTGCATGTCCACTTCCCCCGCTTCGGCTTCCAGATCAGGAAGGGCGTGCCGGCGTAAACGGGGCGACGACAGAGGGTTCAGAAGACCTCGCAGGCCTTCGCAGCCCGTTCGGCACAAGGTTGCCGCCCATGTCATGGATTAGCGGACCCGAATGATCCCAGTGACGGCGAAGCCGTTTGTGGATAGGCGCAACCTGAACCTGGCTGTTTCGCGGTCACAAATCTGATGGGGTCCGAACCGGTGCCGGTACGGACCCCACCCATTGTTGGTATTTCGGATTGCGGATGCTCAGTGAGGCAGCGGCATGTGCATATCCACCGTCTGAACGGACTCCGTAGGCCCAAGTTTGGCAAGCTGCAGCAGCAGCGAAATGACGGCAGCTACGGCGCAAGCCGCGCTAAACCATCCGATCGCGGGAACGAGGCCGCCTGCATTCGCCGCGACCCCTGCAACGATGAGGGGGCTAAGGAAGTTGCCGAGGAAAAATGTACCCATGAAGCCGCCCGCGCCGCGGCCACGTTGCGCGAACGGCAATCGCGCCATCACCCAAGTGAGTAGCAGGGGGAGGCCGATTCCGCCCCCCAGACAAGCTATGAATGCGCCGGCAATGGTGGCGTTAACGCTATTGAACGCCACAATCACGTAGAAGCCGAGCGCCAATAGCGCAAAGGCGACGACCAGCAATCGAATGATTTGCCATTTGGCCAGGCGGCTGAAGATGTATGAGCCGACCGGAACGCCGACGTTGGCGATGGCGCTTCCGATGCCAATGACTTCAGGCGTGACCGCTCCCCGCGCGACCAGGAGAAAACTGATCTGCACCGTAACGACGAAGAACATTATCGACGCAAAGATATTGATCAGGCACACGTGGCCGATGGCGCGCCAGGGAAACGGAAGGCTGGACACGAGGAGTCCCGAATCGGGATCAACGGTTTCTTCGGGCTCCCACAGCAGCAGTCCGATCAGGGGCAGGAAGAGGATCGCGCAGCCATAGACGAGAAACGGGGTGCGCCAGCCGGACGCCAAACCGCCGAGCGCACCGCCAAGCGCGAACATGACAACCGCGATCATTGAGGCCGAAGCCGTCTGGATCGTCAGCCATTTCTCGCGCGCGGCTCCCGTGAAGTAGTCGGCAGTGAGCGCCGTCGCGATCGTCGTGATTGCGGCCTCGGTTGCCCCAACCACGACGCGGGACGCAATGATGGCGTAAATGTCGGTAAGCCAGAATGGCAGCACCCCTGCAATCGCGTAGATTGTAACGGCGATCATGTAGATGCGCTTCCGACCGAACAGATCCACGAGCGAACCGACGAGTGGGCTGCACAATGCGATCATCAGCGCCGGCACCACAAGAACGATCATCGTGAGAAGTTCGCCATTTGGCAGCGCCGCATAGTCCTTTTGCATGAACGGCAACACTGGCGCGATCAACACCGCGCCAGCCGCTGCCAGCCAGCACGTTGCGACAAGCAGCCATCCGTGCAGGCTACCGGCGACGGGTTTTGACTCAGCATTGGACGCAATCACAGTCATTACATTCCCTCCCTTGCTTGTGTTTTTGGCTGATCAGACCCGCAGCTCGGTAGCGCCGTCGATTTGCGCCAACCCTCACCAGACCGAATGCAGGACGACGAATGCTCATTGTCTGTTTGGGTTGGCTTGGGCGGCACCGCCGACATCGTCGCAGCGACGGTCAAGGCTCGGTCGCTCCTGCTTGGCCCAGGAGGTCCAGCGCAACATCGACGATCATGTCCTCCTGTCCTCCGACCATGCGACGCCTGCCGAGTTCAATGAGTATGTCGCGCGCGTCGACGCCGTAGATCCTGGAGGCGTTCTCGGCGTGACGGAGAAAGCTCGAATAGACGCCGGCGTATCCGAGCGAGAGACTTTCGCGGTCGACACGCACGGGACGGTCTTGCAGGGGCCGAACGAGATCGTCGGCCGCGTCCATCAGGCCGTGCAGGTCACAGCCTGTCTGGATGTTCATCTTGTCGAGCACTGCGACCAGCGCTTCGAGCGGCGCGTTTCCGGCGCCCGCGCCCATACCGGCCAGCGATGCGTCGACGCGCACGGCGCCGGCCTCGATGCCAGCAACCGCATTGGCCACGCCGAGCGTCAGATTGTGATGCGTGTGAACGCCGACCTCGGTCTCCGGCCTGAGCGCCCCGCGCAGCGCCCTGACCCGTTCGCCGTATTGCGACGGCAGCAGCGAGCCGGCGGAATCCGTAACGTAGACGCATTCGGCGCCATAGCTCTCCATCAACAGCGCCTGCTCGACGAGCTTTTCGACGGGCACCATATGGGCCATCATCAGAAAGCCGACCGTATCCATTTCGAGCTCGCGAGCGGCCTCGATATGCTGCCTGGATACGTCCGCCTCGGTGCAATGCGTGGCGATGCGCACGCTGCGGGCTCCGGCCCCGTGCATGCCCTTGAGATCGTGGACCGTGCCGATCCCCGGAATGAGAAGTACGGTCACGACCGCGTGGCTGCACTCCTCGACGGCCGCTGCTACCCAGTCGATATCGTCATGCGCACCAAAGCCATAGTTGAAGCTCGATCCGGAGATGCCGTCGCCGTGACAGATCTCGATAGCGTCGACGCGGGCACGATCGAGCGCGCGCGATATCGCACGAACGGATTCGACACCATACTGATGGCGAACCGCATGCATGCCGTCGCGCAGCGAAACGTCCTGGACATAGAGCTTGTCCCTGTTGGGGCGCGCCACTACGCGGCCTCCTTCGACAGTTTTCGACGCGCCCAGCGCTCGGCCGTGACCAGCGCGGCCGACGTCATGATGTCGAGGTTGCCGGCGTAGGCGGGCAGGTAGTGCGCCGCCCCTTCGACTTCGAGGAACACGGTCGTCTTGAGGCCCGCCACCGGGCCGATTCCGGGGATGCGGACCGCCGCGTTGTCGCCGAGGGTCTCGAACTGGACCTTCTGCTTCAGGCGGTAGCCCGGCACATAGCGCTGCACCTCGGCGACCACGTCGATGATCGATCTCTCGATCTCCTCCCGGGTGCCTCCCTGGGACAACGTAAAGACGGTGTCGCGCATAATCAGCGGCGGCTCCGCGGGGTTGAGAATGATGACCGCCTTGCCGCGCTCCGCGCCGCCAAGCGCCTCGATCGCCCTGGACGTCGTCTCGGTGAATTCGTCGATGTTGGCGCGCGTGCCGGGCCCCGCCGATTTCGACGATATGGACGCGACGATCTCGGCCCAGACGACCCGCCCTGATGCCCGACGCACCGCATGGACGATCGGAATGGTCGCCTGTCCGCCGCAGGTCACCATGTTGACGTTCGGCTCGTCTATATTGGCATCGCCGTTGATGACTGGGATGGTGAACGGCCCGATTGCCGCAGGCGTCAGGTCGATCACCTTCTTGCCATGCCGGCGCACCATCGCATTGTTGTGGATGTGCGCCCTGGCGGATGTTGCGTCAAAGACGACGCCGATGTCCTCGTAGTTTGGAAGCTGGAGCAGACCCTCCACGCCCGAAGCCGTCGTCGGCACGCCAAGCCGCTCCGCGTGCGCAAGGCCGTCAGACCCCGGATCGATGCCGACCATGGCGCCCATCTGAAGGTCGCCCGAGCCGCGCACGATCTTGATCATGAGGTCTGTTCCGATATTTCCGGACCCGATGATCGCGCAGGACACTTTGGACATTTAGTCTCTATCCTTTCCGAATGCGGCTCGAACCGAGCCGAGTCCCGCGACGCGTGCCTCCACGACGTTTCCCCACGTCACCGGCACCATCGGCCCGAGCGCGCCGGACAAGACGGTGTCGCCAGCCTTCAACGGCCGCCCGCAGCGGGCCATCGTCGTTGCCAGCCACCAGACGGCTGACAGAGGGTCACCGAGGCATGCAGCGCCGCAACCGGCGGAGACGAGTTGACCCGCGGCCTCCATCGTCATTCCCGCGTTCCGCAGGTCGAGCCCGGCCAGTTTCCTGGGCGATCCGCCCAGGACGTAGAGGCCGCTCGAGGCGTTGTCGGCGATCGTATCGAGAATGCTGATCTTCCAGTCCGCGATCCGGGAATCGACGATTTCGATCGCGGGCAGCACGAATTCGACGGCCCGCATCACATCGACGACCGTGATGCGTTCCTCGTCGAGGTCGCGGCCGATCACGAACGCGACTTCGGCTTCCGCCTTCGGCTGGATGAGCCGGCGACGGTCGACTTCCCAGCCGTCGGGAATGCACATGTCGTCGAACAGCATGCCGTAGTCCGGCTGATCGACGCCGAGCTGCCTTTGAACGGCGATCGAGGTCAGGCCGATCTTTCTGCCGACAAGCCTGCGGCCGGCGTCGAGCCACCGTCCGGTATTGAGCTCCTGCGCCGCGTAAGCCTGGTCCAGCGCCCCTTCCGGAAGAAGCTCCCGCACGGGCGCGCACGGGCGACCCGCCCGGTGCGCCCCGAAGATCGTGTCGGCGACTTCCTTCACACTCAACGCTGGCTCCTTTCAGACCGACGCGGTCGCCGTGACTGCCCGGCGATCACGACACTCGCCGGTCGAGAAAAACTTTCTCAGCACCGAATTGAATTCCTCGGGGGCTTCGTATTGGGGCCAATGCGCGGCGTCGGCGTCCATCACGTAGAGTTGCGCGCGGGGTGTCCTCGCGCAGGCGGCCTCGGCTGCGGCGAGGTCGTGAACCGGATTGTCCCGGGTCCAGAGAAACAGCGTGTTCACCGACAGGCGCTCGAACGCGACGAGATCGTCGGGATCGTTGCGGGCGAGCTGCCTCTGCACGAGCGGCGCGGCCTTTTGCGCATCCGGGTCGGTGTAGATTCGCAGGCGCGTGCCCACGAGCTCCTCCGTGAGCAGTCCCCAGTTGCTCGGATGCAGCAGCCACTTCATCCGGGCCAGGACGGATTCGAAGGTCGCAGGCTGCCCCGCACTCTTCTTGCTGAGCTCAACTAGGTTTGCGAGATCCTGCCTCCCCTTGTCGCTCACGATCGGCAAGCCGGCCGAGGTATTGAGCACGAGGCTCATCACGCGGTCCGGGTAGCGCAGGGCGAACTTGCCGGCGACCCAGCCGCCAAGCGATTCGCCGGAAATATGAGCCCGGTCGATACCGAGCGCATCCATCAATTCACGAAGGTGCTCGGCGTAGGACTCCGGCGTGTAGTCCACATCAAGCCGCTTTTCCGAGAAGCCGTGGCCCACGAAATCGAACGCGACGACATGATAGCGATCTGCCAGAGCGACGACATTCCTGGCATAGGCTTCCAGATGGCCGCCGATCCCGTGCATCAGAATGAGCGCTTCGGCATCCCGCGCGCCGGCCTCGACGATTCGGGTTCGGCCGAACCCTGGTGTAGAAACATAGCGCGTCTCCGCGCCGAGAAAGTCCGTCCACAGCGACACTTGTTCCTCCTTGGGGCGGGTTCGGCGGAGGACCTCGATCCTCCGCCTCGTTGACCTCACGCAGCCGCGGTCTGCTGGGCGGGCGGGCGATGCCCCCACTCGCTGAGCTGGTCGTAAGACTTGACCGTCCAGTTCGCGTCGTCGACCTGAAGGCCGCCAAAGCCGAATTCGATGGCGAAGCCACTCGGCGTGCGAACGTAGAAGGACAGCATCTTGTCGTTCGGATGCATGCCGAGCGTCATTTCGAGCGGAACGCCCGCGTCATTGACGCGATCGTAGGCTCGCCCGACGTCCGAGACGTCCGCGACCTCGAGCAGGACGTGATGGATCCGCTTGGGCACCGGCATCGCCGCCACGCCGAGCGTGTGGTGCCTGCCGTTGCAATGCAGGAAGGCCGCGTCCGCGACGATCCCCGGCGCGATCTCCTGCCGGATGTAGTCACTGACCTTGAACCCGAGAATCCCGACGTAGAAATCCAGCGTCGCCTTCCTGTCCTTCTTCGCAATCAGGAAGCAGTGGCCCAACCCCTGCGCGCCGGTCACGAAGGCCGAGCGAAGAACCTTCGAGCGGAACGGCTCGTGGGTGATCGCGGGTCCGTAGTACAGTTCGATCCGGTTTCCGTCGGGATCGACGCTGCCGAAGACGCGCTCGACACGCCGCTCCTTCGCCAGTTCCTTCGATCCTTCCTCGACCGCGACGCCAGCCGCCTTCAGGCGCGCGACCGCTTCCAGCAAGGCTGCCTCCGATTCGGTTTCCCAGCCCGAGATCGCGACATCGTCGGCCGGTCCTTTGACGACGACGATGCGCTGCTCGTAGTGATCCATGCGAAACGCAAGGCGCCCGCTTTCCTTGCTCGCAAGTTGAAGGCCGAGAATATCCGCGCCGAACGTCTCCCATGCGGCGAGATCACTGGCCTCGACGTAGATATAGCCGAGCTGGCTAATGCTCATTGTGCGCTCCCTTTTCGCTGTTCCGGCATGACTTCAGGTAATCGGCTGCTGGTTCGGCAATCCCAGCAAGGTGCCGCCGGCATTCACCGCGTGCTTGTCCAGGTCCATGGCGAGGTGATTGCAGCCGGCCTGGATGTTTCGGAAATAGCGGCCGATCGGATTGTCATTGTAGATCGCCTTGCCGCCCGCGCCCCGGAACAGCAACACGCTGGCTTCGGCGCAAAGCTCCCCCACCGTCGCCGCATCGGCGACGTACTGGGCGCGCTTGTCCGAGGGAATCGTCTCCCCGCGAAGAATGTAGGACTCGCATCCCTCGACGACGCCTCGGATCAGGTCGCGTGCCTGCCTTGCCCTGGAGTCGGCCATCTGCAGCCGCCGCTGCGCGGCAGGATTTGCGCTCAGAGGCTGTTGCGCGATCGTGTCGCGCCGCGCCTTCATCTGCTCGCCGAAGATCTCGACCATTCCTTTCGCCATTCCCGCGATGACTGCGGCGACGCCGTTGTTGAAGCAGATGCCGAAAGAGATGCGGTAATAGGGACTGGTAAAGGTCTTCAGGCCCACGTCGCTGCCGAGCGCCATGAAATGCTCGATCAGGGAATGCGACCGGTAGGCCGGGACGAAGCAACCCTTGACGTCGACGTCCTTGGAGCCCGTCCCTTCGAGGCCGCAGACATCCCAGGTGTCGTCGACGATCTCGTAGTCGCCTCGAGGGATCAGAAAGACCCGGAAATCGGGCGGCATCCCTTCGCCGGTGGGGACCATTCCGCCAACAAACACCCAAGCCGCATGGTCGCAGCCGCTTGAGAACTTCCAGCGTCCCTTGACCTGGTACCCCCCGTCCACCTTCACGCCGCCGCCGAACGGTGCGTACGAGGACGAGATTCGTACTGCTGTATCCTTGGACCACAGGTCATTGGCCGCCCGCGGATCGAGCAGCGCGACCTCCCAGTTGTGGATGCCCAGCACCATCAGCACCCAGCCGCTTGATGGACAACCGGACGCGACTTCCTGCAGAACCCGGTAGTAGATCAGGGGGCTCATTTCGTAGCCTCCGAACGCCTTCGGCTGCAGGATCCGGAAAAAGCCGGCGGCTTCGAACTCGGCGATCGTCTCGTCAGGTACCCGGCCCGCGGACTCGCACTGGCGCATGCGCGACCGCAAAGTCGGTATCATGGCGGTCGCTCGCGCGATGATCGTTTCCGCGCTCGGAACGTCGTCTCTCCGAGTGTGGTTTCTGACAGTCTCGTTCATAAGGTCGTCTCCCGCGCTTCAAGGTCCCGTTCAGTTGGGCCGAAACCCACCGTAAGTGCCGTTTAGATAGAGGAGCGGTTCGATCGCAGGTCTCGACGAGACATCGATTGCTTCGCCCAAGACAATGGCGTGCGTTCCGTGAACCGCCGCGTGCGCCCGCCGGCAAACGAATTGTGCCTGCGCGCCATCCAGAACGGGCGCGCTATGCACCTCCGAAAAACAGCGGAAGAATGCCTCGCGCTGTTCGTGCCCGACCCGGCCGGCACAGGCCGTGGCTACGTTCTGCTGCCCGGCATTCAGCGTCGAGATCGTGAACACGTCTTGCTGCAGGATCGCGCCGGCGATCATGCTGGATCGGTTCAGGCATACCAGCAGCGTCGGCGGATCGAACGAAACCGGGACAACCGCGGTCGCCGTCGTCGCAAAGAAGCAGCCGTCTTCGCGCCTTAGCGCAACCACGTGCACCGTCGAGGCAACCCGCCGCAGCGCCTCGCGCAAGAAGCCGATATCGAGCGGCGCGGAGCGAATGCGCGCCTCATCAGCCAAGCCTGTCACCAATTCCATTTCCGCGCACCCAAGCCGGCGCCGCTCAAGACAAGCAACCTCACCAGCCCGCAATGGTGGTGCGGACTCCGTCAGATCGAGGATACGCTGAGAGGATGGGCCTAATGCTCGGCCGGTCCTTCGCGGCGCTTCTTCCCTTGCAAGTGCGGAGCAGTCTTCTATCGTTCTTTGAAGTGCCAAATATCGTGGTCAGGCGCGCCTCCGCAAATTGAAAGTGGCCGATCGTGATATCGATGCAATCGATAGCTGCGCCGCGATGCGGCATTCGGTGGCTGGCTGAACGGCTACCCGCGAATACTGGGCCTGGGAGCGAGACATGATCGAGGTCAGCCAGCTGCGCAAAGTCAATTTGAACCGGCTGCCGGTGCTCTGGGAATTGCTCCGCTGCCGAAACGTCAGTGTCGCCGCGACCAATCTCGGTCTGACCCAGTCAACGGTAAGCGCGGCACTGAAGGATCTTCGGGATCAGTTCGACGATGAACTGCTCGTTCCGTCCGGTCGCGAGCTTGCGCTCACGGATCGCGCGCAGGAGCTGGTCCCGCGTCTGCGGGCGATCCTCGAGCTCGCCGGGAATTTGATGTTCGATCAGCCCTACAGTCCCTCGGACGATCGCGGCGCATTTCGCATTGCCACGGCGGACTACGTGTCGACGCTGCTGCTGCCGGAACTGGCGGAAGACCTGGCGACGCAGGCACCGCACGCGATGGTGCAGGTGCTGCAGCCGACCCTCAAGGTCGCAAAGGATCTCAAGCTCGGCATCGTCGATCTCATCATCGGGCCCGAGCAGATGGTCGACTGGATCGGCGCACGCGGCCAGGAGCAATCCTATTGCCTGGAGACCTGCCTGGTCGACTCGCTGATCGGCATTTGCCGCCCGGGCGAGGCGCGGCATCTCACCGATCTCCGCACCTACCTGACACGGGCCCACGCGGCGATCCACATTCACCGCGAATTGCCGGCGAGCCTGGAATACGACGTCCTGGTTTCGCAACAGATGCGCCAGGACAACCGCTTTCTCGTGCCCAATTTCGCGTTGCTGCCGTTGCTCGTCGAGAGCGCGGGCCTCGTCTCGGTGATTCCGAAATCGATCGCGCAACACTACGTCTCCCGCTACGCATTCGAGACGTTCGATCCCCCCATCGCGTTTCCACCGCTTACGCTGAAACTCTTGTGGGCCCGCGGCCGCGAGAAGGATTTGCGCCTGCGCTGGTTTCTGGATCGGATCCGCGAGGCCTTTCGACGTCTGCAAGCCAAGGCGTGATTCCGCGCAGGCAGTCGCGCGCACACGCTCCTCGTCGGCGAGCGAGTCGGGATCGGCAACTGCCCGTGCAAAGGCGGCAGTGCCTCGCGCGGGAGTGCGCTCGGTTACCGCCCGGACCAATTTTCGATTGAGAAAACAATGGTGCCGCAAGAGGGACTCGAACCCCCGACCCCGTCATTACGAATGACGTGCTCTACCAGCTGAGCTATTGCGGCGAACCCTGGTATCGACGGGGCCCCTGATAAAGCCGCCGCCCCGTCTTGGCAAGAACTGACGCGCCGGGACGCGCCCAAGCCGCTTGAATTGATTCGTCATGCCCGGCCTTGTGCCGGGTATCCACGTCTTCACGGCCTCGCAACAGGCAAGACGTGGATGGCCGGGAGACCCTAGTCATAGCGATCCGTCAGAGACGGATCGCG
>JBKQQE010000579.1:0-2808 GCA_052326245.1 Xanthobacteraceae bacterium
CGTCGCGTCGCGGGCCTGTCAAGAAAGGCCGGTTTTTCGAGGAAATCTGCGCGCCGCGAAAGCGCAGCGAGTGGCCGCACGCCGAATCGCGGGTGTGGGTTGCGCCCACCCGTTAAGCGCTCGCCCCGCCGGTCTCGCCGGCGCGATCCGAGCGGTCGGCATAGATATAGAGCGGCCGCGCGCTGCCTTCGACGACCTCTCTCGAGATCACGACCTCCTCGACGCCTTCGAGGCTCGGCAGATCGAACATGGTGTCGAGCAGGATGCTCTCCATGATCGAACGCAGTCCCCGCGCGCCGGTCTTGCGGTCGATCGCCTTCCGCGCGATGGCGGACAGCGCCTCATCGGCGAGCGTGAGGTCCACCGTCTCCATCTCGAACATACGCTGGTATTGCTTGACCAGCGCGTTCTTCGGCTCGGTCAGGATGCGCTTGAGCGACGGCTCGTCGAGGTCTTCCAGCGTCGCGACCACAGGAAGCCGGCCGACGAATTCCGGAATGAGGCCGTACTTCAACAAATCCTCAGGCTCAACCTCGCGGAAAATCTCGCCCTGCTTGCGGTCCTCCGGCGCCATCACTCTGGCGCCGAACCCTATCGAGGTTGAACGGCCACGCGCGGAGATGATCTTTTCCAGGCCGGAGAACGCGCCGCCGCAGATGAACAGGATGTACGTGGTGTCGACCTGGAGGAATTCCTGCTGCGGATGCTTGCGGCCGCCTTGCGGCGGGACGCTCGCGATCGTGCCTTCCATGATCTTGAGCACCGCCTGCTGCACGCCCTCACCCGACACGTCGCGGGTGATCGAGGGATTGTCGGACTTGCGCGATATCTTGTCGATTTCGTCGATGTATACGATGCCGCGCTGGGCACGTTCGACGTTGTAATCCGCGGACTGCAGAAGTTTCAAAATAATGTTCTCGACATCCTCGCCGACATAGCCGGCTTCCGTCAGCGTAGTCGCATCCGCCATGGTGAAAGGCACATCAAGAATGCGCGCCAGCGTCTGCGCCAACAGCGTCTTGCCGGACCCGGTCGGCCCGATCAGCAGAATGTTCGATTTCGCCAGCTCGACGTCGTTGTGCTTGCTCTGGTGATTGAGCCGCTTGTAGTGATTGTGAACGGCGACCGAGAGCACCTTCTTGGCGTGATCCTGGCCGATCACGTAGTCATCGAGAACCTTGCGGATCTCCCGCGGCGTCGGAATGCCGTCGCGTGATTTCACCAGCGAGGACTTGTTCTCCTCGCGAATGATGTCCATGCACTGCTCAACGCACTCGTCGCAGATGAACACGGTCGGACCGGCGATCAGCTTGCGAACTTCGTGCTGGCTCTTCCCGCAGAACGAGCAATACAGGGTGTTCTTCGAATCGCTCGTACCGACCTTGCTCATTCCTGTCTCCGTCTGCCGCTCGGCCTTTTCCGGTTCATCGTACCGCCCCAGAACGCACCGACATGGTGGGTAAATAAGAGCAAAATCCGTACCAGAAAAGACCCCTCAATCCAGATACCCGCGCGAATCGGGGTTAACTCATCCCTCCGGCGAATACTACCCGATATGCGCCATCGGGCCATGGTGACAGGCGACTATCAAGAATTCGCTAATCGGAGGGAAGTCCCAACCCTGTAAAACGCGCCCCGATTCGGACAAATCTGCGGTCGCGGCGGGTTAATTTTCCCCCAGCGTGGCGCGAATGCCACGTGCGGGAGTGCCCGGAACCGGTGCAACAACCGGAACCGGCCAAGCAATGAATCACCCACCCAGCATGCTCTTGAGGCCCGCATAGATCAAACCGCAGGCCGTGGTGAGCAGACCGACCATTGGCCCAATGGTCTTCACCAGGTCCTGAATCCGACGCGCGCGACGGCGCAGTGTGCCCTCGCCGACATTGCGACCGAGCATCCGCGCGACATGAAAAGCCGCGGCGCTGGGTTGCCCGGCAGAGGCGATTGTGTTTGGCAGAAGCTGGAATGTCAGCACGGCCAGCAGATTTCCCGTACCAAAGGCGAGCGCGATGCTGGTGATGTACTCCAGCACCTCGCGCCAATCCCGGCGCGATTGCCGCACGACGCTCACCCCGTCGAGATAGCCAATCACGGCGAGCATGCCGGCTACGCTCAGGACCGCCGTCACGATTCCCGGCGCCATCGCCCATCGAAAGCCGATCCTGTGCAGGACGTAGAGCTCAATGCCGAATGGCAGCGGAATGATCACGGATGCGATGCGCAGATAAAGCGGCGACACATTCAGCGTGACGGTGACCAGGTAGTGCGCGGCAAGCAGCAGCAGCGTTGGCGCCAGCACGAGACCGCGGCATGGACCACGACGAAATACACCGGCCGTTCGGTCAGCGCGAGCCGGGGCCGCGCCCGGTCGATTTCGCTCTGCAGACGATCGAGTTCGATGCGATGTCGGCGACGTTGCGCGGCGGGGCGACGAAGGCAACGACGGACGTGCTCGCGGCCGCGATGTCACGCTTGCTCGGATCGGCGATCGCGTCGCTCCAGCCCCTCGCTGCCCTTCCTTGCGATCGCCGCCGACAATATCTTGGCGACGCAGGCCTGCACCGCCGGTTTGGCATTCGGCCGGCAGCCTTCGATGTTGTTGCCCGGGCCCCCGCTCTGCTGAACCTTGGCATCGGCACAGGCCCGCACGATGGACGGGCCGGCCGACGGTTTTGCCGACATCTTTCGATCACCGCGTCCGGGTCGAGCGCGGCCGCGCGCAGGACAAATGCCGCAACCGCGACCACAGTCAACCGCGCGACGCGGGGTCGCTGCGACCGAAAGCGAATATCAATGGCGGTCAGA
>JBKQQE010000580.1:0-5309 GCA_052326245.1 Xanthobacteraceae bacterium
ATCCGTCAGAGACGGATCGCGCTGCCCGGCCATGACGGAAGGATAGGCCAAGCGTGCTCTGACGGAGCTTTTGATCCTGCTTTGTTCTCATCCCATGGTATGATGCGGCCCCACACGCCCGAGGCCGATCCCATCGCCATGTGGTTGCATCCGCGAATCCATTCACCCTGGCGCCGGCGCCTGGCCGGCGTCTGGCCGTGGGTGTTCGTGATCGGCGTCGCGGTCGGCACGGTGCTGCCGCTGCGGCATTTTGCCCATGGTCCGATGCTGCAGGCGCGGTCGTGGCCCGACCCGGACCAGGACACCCTGACGCGGCGGGGCGCCGATCCGGCTAAGCGGCTGCCGGTCGACGTGCTGCGCACCATCGACGGCGATACCTTCGTGGCGCGGGTGCGCTGGGACGACCGCGCCATCGTCACCCGCGTGCGCCTGCGCGGCATCGACGCGCCGGAACTGAAGGCCGGTTGCGCGCGCGAGTTTCACATGGCGGTGGCCGCGACCGGCGCGCTGCGCGCCCTGCTCGGCCAGGGCTCCGTCGCCATCTTCAACATCGGGCCCGACAAATATGCCGGCCGCATCGTCGCCGATGTCGCCACCGCGCGGACCGCGAACGTCTCGCGCGCAATGCTCGCCGCGGGGCAGGCGCGCCGCTACGACGGCGGCCATCGCGACGGCTGGTGCGGCGGCAGCTGGTGGAAGCGGTGGTGAGGTGTTTTTTGCGACGGCCGGGTCAAGCCCGGCCACGACGGACACTACTGCGGGTTATCCCCGCTGCTCACAGGGTTTATCCCCGCTGATCACAGCGCCGGAAAAGGCTCTCGCGCGGAGCACTCATTCGGCGTCGTTCCCGCGAAAGCGGGAACCCAGTACTCGCCAGAGCCTATGGTGTTTACTGGATCCCCGCTTGCGCGGGGATGACGCTTTCACAGAGGACAGGCCTTTTTTCACAATGCCTGGTCGTCCGGATTTTCAGTCGGTAGCCTCAGCGGGAGGTCACCACCACCGGGGTGCCGACCGAGACGCGCTCGAACAGGTCGCTGATGTCGGCGTTGAGCATGCGGATGCAGCCATAGGAGACGAAGCCGCCGACCGAGCCCGGCATGTTGGTGCCGTGGATGGCGTATTGGCCGCCGCCCGACAGCGTCATCGCGGCCACCCCCATCGGATTGCGCGGCGAGCCGCCGGGAATCAGGTTGGGCAGGAACGGCTTGTCGTGCTTGACGTCGGCGGGCGGCGCCCAGTCCGGGTAGCGATATTTGCCGCTGATCTGCTCGGAACCGGCCCACTGCTTGCCCGGCTTGCCGACGCCGACCGGGTAGACCATGGCGCGGCCCTGCTCGAGCACCAGGTACAGCCTGCGCTCGTTGGTCTTGATGACGATGGTGCCGGGGTCGTAGGCGCCGCGGAACGTCACCACGCTCCGGCCCGCCTGTGCCGGGCTGAGGGTCAGAAGGCTGCCGGCCACGGCCGCGAAGGCAAGAACTCGTATCGACATGCAGGTCTCCAGTCCCGGGCAATGCTGCGGCGTTCGCCGTGCCGGCCCATCCCATGATTGATCGCTGTGATCGTCGTGCGTGAGGAGGGCGCCGCGCCCGGGCGGCAATCCCCCTCCACCCCCGCTCCCAGAGATAAAATTCGGCGGTGAAAGTAAAGACCGCGGAAACAACACCTCGCCGCAAAATGCGAAAAGGCGGGGTCGGGCGTTAAAAAATCCGTGAAAGCGCCGGTACAGGCGCGAACATTCGCCGAACAAAGCCGGCCAGTGCTCGAAAAGAGAGTAGAGCACTGGCCGCAAACCGCTGTTTGGTGTCGCGGTCAGTCCCGCTTGTTCTGGCGGTTGGTGACCAGGTCGTCGACCACCGCCGGGTCGGCCAGCGTCGAGGTATCGCCGAGCGCGCCCGGTTCGTCCTCGGCGATCTTGCGCAGGATCCGGCGCATGATCTTGCCGGAGCGGGTCTTGGGCAGGCCCGGCGCGAACTGGATCGCGTCCGGCGAGGCGATCGGTCCGATCTCCTTGCGCACCCAGGCCACCAGCTCCTTGCGCAGCGCCTCGGTCGCCTCCTCGCCGGCCATCAGGGTGACATAGGCGTAGATGCCCTGGCCCTTGATGTCGTGCGGATAGCCGACCACGGCCGCTTCCGAGACCTTCGGATGCGCCACCAGCGCGCTTTCCACTTCAGCCGTGCCCATGCGGTGACCGGAGACGTTGATGACGTCGTCGACCCGCCCGGTGATCCAGTAGTAGCCGTCGGCGTCACGCCGGCAGCCGTCGCCGGTGAAGTAGCGGTTGGGGTAGGTGGAGAAATAGGTCTGCATGAAGCGTTCGTGGTCGCCGAACACGGTGCGCATCTGTCCCGGCCACGAGCGCGCGATGCAGAGATTGCCCTCGGTGGGGCCGTCCAGCACGTTGCCCTCGGCGTTGACGATTTCCGGCACCACGCCGAAGAACGGCCGCGTCGCCGAGCCGGGCTTCAGCGCGGTGGCGCCGGGCAGCGGCGTGATCAGGATGCCGCCGGTCTCGGTCTGCCACCAGGTGTCGACGATCGGACAGCGGTCCTCGCCGACGATGCGATGGTACCATTCCCAGGCTTCCGGGTTGATCGGCTCGCCGACCGAGCCGAGCAGACGCAGCGACTTGCGCGAGGTCGCCTTCACCGGGTCGTCGCCGTGCTGCATCAGCGCGCGGATCGCGGTCGGCGCGGTGTAGAAGATGTTGACCTGGTGCTTGTCGATCACCTTCCAGAACCGCGAATTGTCCGGGTAGTTCGGCACGCCCTCGAACATCAGCGTGGTGGCGCCGTTGGCGAGCGGCCCGTACAGGATGTAGCTGTGGCCGGTGACCCAGCCGACGTCGGCGGTGCACCAGTAGACGTCGCCGTCGTGATAATCGAACACGTATTGGTGGGTCATCGCCGCGAACACGAGATAGCCGCCGGTGGTGTGGACCACGCCCTTCGGCGCGCCGGTCGATCCCGAGGTGTAGAGGATGAACAGTGGATCCTCCGCGTTCATCTCCTCGCACGGGCAGTCGGCGGCGACCTTGGCGGCCGCCTCGTCGTAGTAGATGTCGCGGCCCGGCAGCATGGCGACGTTGCCGCCGGTGTGGCGCACCACGATGATGGTTTCGACGCAGCCGGCCTTGTCGGCGGCGACGTCGGCATTGACCTTCAGCGGCACTCTCTTGCCGCCGCGCAGGCCCTCGTCGGCGGTGATGACCACCGCCGACAGCGCGCCCTCGATGCGGCCGGCCAGCGATTCCGGCGAGAAGCCGCCGAACACCACGGAGTGAATCGCGCCGATGCGCGCGCAGGCCAGCATGGCGTAGGCGGCTTCCGGGATCATCGGCAGGTAGATGGTGACGCGGTCGCCCTTCTTGACGCCGCGCGCCTTCAGCACGTTGGCGAAGCGGCAGACCTCGGCGTGCAGCTGCTTGTAGGTGATCTTGCGCTCATGGCCCGGATCGTCGCCTTCAAAGATGATGGCGACCTGGTCGCCGCGCTTGGCGAGATGCCGGTCGACGCAGTTCCAGGCGACGTTGAGCGAGCCGTCCTCGAACCATTTGACCGAGACCTTGCCCGGTGCAAACGAGCAGTTCTGCACCTTGGTGAAAGGCTTGATCCAGTCCAGACGCTTGCCGTGCTCGCCCCAGAAACCGTCGGGGTCGTTGATCGAGCGTGCGTACATTTCCCGGTAGCCGGCGTCGTCCACAAAGGCGCGCTTCGCCCACTCCGCGGACACTGGATAAACCTTGTCAGACATGTTCCCTCCTACGCCTCCTGCACCAGGTCCGCCGTTTCACGCCCGGCGTTTGAATTGCGCCAATTATGCGCTGCCGTATACGGCGGCGACAAGCCGAAACGAATAGGACTTTTGTCGGCATGGGCGCCGATTGGGCCAGCGGAAGGCCCGGCGCGCATTGACCTTTTGGCTAATGCGGCGGGACGTGCTGCCACATTCATCGTCATGCCCGGCCTTGTGCCGGGCATCCACGTCTTAACGGCTTTGCCGCAAACAAGACGTGGATGGCCGGGAGACCTTAGTCCTGGCGATCCGTCAAAGACGGATCGCGCTGCCCGGCCATGACGAGGAGGAGCGTCACGCCAGCGTCCACACCTTGGTGTGCTTGATCTCGGCGTCTTCCAGCTCCCGCGTCACCGGGACGCGGTACTCGGCGAGCGCCTTGAGGCGCTCGCGCGGCAGGTAGCTGCGGCCCGGATCGCCGATCAGCACGGTGGCGCCGCGCGCGTGATGGCGCGCCAGCAACGCGAACGCGCGCGTAGCGGTGTCGCGCTCGTAGAAGATGTCGCCCGCCAGCACCACCTCGGCGTCGACCGCGCCGGTTGCGAGCAGGTCCTCGGCCAGCGGCGTGACGGCGACGCCGTTCGCCGCCGCGTTGATGAGGATGGCCGCGCGCGCGAATCGGTCGATGTCGGCCGCGCGCACGCGGCTTGCGCCCGCCATCATGGCCGCGATGGCGACGAGGCCGGAGCCGGAGGCGAAGTCGACCACGTCGCGGCCCGCGACCGACTGCGGATGGTCGAGCACGTAGCGCGCCAAGGCCTGCCCGCCGGCCCAGGCGAAGGCCCAGAACGGCGGCGGCAGGCCGGCTTCGCCCAGTTCATCCTCGGTCTTGCTCCACAGCGGCACCGCTTCGTCGGCCACATGCAGCACGATCTCCGGCACCAGCGGTACCGGGAGCAGGCGGGTATTGGCGCGAATGAAGGCGGCCGGGTCGGTGATGCGTGCCGGCAAGGGGGCGGGATCGGCAGTGGACACTACAGCCCGCCGAGCTTGCAGACGTGTTTCCACTGCTCCGCGGTGACGCTTTGCACCGAGAGCCGCGAAAACTTGATCAGCTCCATCTCGGCGAGTTTGCTGTCGGTCTTGATGGCGGCCAACGTCACCGGCTGCGGCAGCTTGCGCTCCGCCTTGATGTCGACGCAGACGAACTTTCCGGTCTTGTCGGTGGGATCGGGATAGGCCTCGCGGATGATCTCGACGATGCCGACGATCTCCTTGCCCTCGTTGGAGTGATAGTAGAAGGCGCGGTCGCCCTTCTTCATCTTCACCAGGTTCTGCTTCGCGGTGTGGTTGCGCACCCCGGTCCAGGCTTCGCCCTTGGCGCCCCTAGCGACCTGCTGATCCCACGACCATGCCGAGGGTTCGGATTTCACCAGCCAGTAGGCCATTTTCGCGTTTCCTGTTTGAAGGAGGATGAACTCAAATTGTTTCAGAGCCGTCGCCCAGAAGTGCAAGCATGATTTTCTTCGTCATGCCCGGCCAGCGCGATCCGTCTTCGACGGATCGCG
>JBKQQE010000581.1:0-3301 GCA_052326245.1 Xanthobacteraceae bacterium
GCGCTTCGGTTGTTCGAGCAGGCGCTCGCGCTTTGCACCAACGCGAACGCCGCTCTCATCATTCGGCACAACATCGGAAATACCTATTCCTGGCTCGCCAGGGAGGCGCAAGATCAAGGCAACAACAGTCTCGCCCTGCGCTACATCGAGTTGGCCATGCAATATTACCCCGACCAGCGACAGCTCGACTGGCCGGGTTGGGCAGAACGCCTGCGCGAACAAATCAGGGAACAGCGCGAAGCCGTCGAAGAGGAAAATCAGCGCCGGGTCGCAGTGGTCACGCAGGCCGAGAGCATCCGCGCGGCGGCGCGGGCGCAAATCCAGAGCGGGCGGCTGGCAGACGTGGAGGCGCAACGCGCCGAGGCAAAAAAGCGAATCGCGGAGCAGCTGGCGGCGCTCAATCCCGCGCAGCAGGGCGCCGCCTCGACCGGCAATACCAAGTTCTTCGGAACGCCGGTCGGGCCCGGCCGCGAGGCGGTCAGCCCCAGCGTTCCGACCGGGGCACAAACCAAATATTCGTCTACCGGCGAACAGCTGCACGCGGCGGCCGTCAGTGCGGAGGCCGCAGCCTGTGTATTCGAAGGACAGGCTGGATGCCCGACCGGCCAGCGGTTCGATCCGATCAAACTGAGTTCCAATTCAACGGCTTTCCAGGCGATGGCGGCCAAGGTCGCGACAAAACCCGAACTGGTGCGCGACGGCGCCTTCATGAACAGCTTCAACTGGTATCGCCATCTGGACGGGCAGGTGATGGAGACGAAGAGCGAACTGGAGGCGGTGCAGCGGCAGCTCGACAGCAACCAGGGCGATCGCCCGGTCCTGGAAGCACAGAAGGGAACACTGGAGAACACGATCAAACACAACGAGACGGACAAGGCCATGGCAAAGCAATGGATGGATGAACGTGCCAAGACCTTCAAGATCACGCTCGACTGGCCGGAGGAAACCCCGGCCAACGCAACTCCGCCGCAGAAGCCCAGCGACCAGGCGCCGGCCAAAGCCGATGCCCCGGCAACCGTCGCTCACTAATGCAGTGGATTTGACGTTCGCCACCCACTTCGCCGCGCAAGCTGCAAGGGGATCCAATGTCGGAATCGGACCACGAGGCCCGCCGCAACCGTTCAGGAGATGTCATGTCCCGCCGATTTCGGCTGTGTTTGCTAATTGCCACCGCTGCCGTGATCGGGGCCGCATGGCCCGCGACGGCGCAGCAGCTCCCGGCGTTGCTGGATCTCCCCCCGAACGTCGCCGCCACCCGTCCGTCCCTGGCGACCGAGCGCGAGTATCTGCGGCGGGAACGCAACGACCTTCACAACGGCGTCAACAATCTCAACGCCGATTGCGCGGCCGTCGATGCGCGCAACACCGCGAAGATCGCGTCATGCACGAACCGGAAGCAGGACCTTAACGCGGCGCTCAACCGTCACATCGAGAGAAGCCGGACCTACAACGTGCTCGCCGCGCTGAATACATTGGCCGAGCGCTCGGGCTGGTCTTCGGAAAAACAGCAGCGTCTGAACGAGGCCCTGAGCAATTTGCGCGGCTATCGTTTCGACTGCACGGGAAAGTCGTTCAGCTTCGATCGCGATTGCAGCATCTACGCGGACCATGTCTGGAGCGACGCGAAAGCACGCGCAACGGATCAGGCGCTGGCTCAGGAAGCCGCGCGCGGCGACGGTCCGGGCGCCGCCTGGGCCGCGGCCGGTCAGCAGTCGCACGAGGATTGCGCCGTTTTCGCCCTCGCCAACGCGACGGGGCGACCGTATGGCTGGGTCGCCGCCCAGGCGGCCGAACTCATTCGTAACAATGAATCGCGCAGTGCCGAAGACCGCAACGATCCCGCGAAGACGATTGCGACCGGCGGCCTCACCGGCGGCGAGGTGATCATGCTGGCCGAGGCCTTCGGCACGGCCAGGGTCGTCGAAAGCGGAAACTACGCGGAGGCGCTCAGACAAGGCAGCTACATCCTGATCGGCACCCGGCTCGGCGACGGCGAACACCAGGTCGTGCTCAGCAAGACGTTTCAGCACAATGGAGAGACCTGGTTCGAGATGATGGATTCCAACCAGGGGGCGATGGAGCGGCTGTATCTGAGCGCTGCGGAGCTGGACGGCATTCGTCTGGAAAATGGCGTGGCCTATCATCCGGAGGCGGGGAGAACGCCGGTTCTGCTTCGGTAGTTCGCCACAGGAGAATGGCAATGTACAGGCGATACCTAGTGATCAGACGATACTTTGAGGCTGCCCTCTTCGCCGGCGCGCTCGCGACACCCGCGGCGGCCGAGCAGCGATGCTTTGACTCAAGGCTGTCGCAGCCGATTCAACTCACGGGCACCTTGACCCGCAAGGTCTTTCCGGGACCGCCCAACTTCGAAGACGTCCGCAAGGGCGACACGCCCGAACCGGGCTATATTCTCAGGCTGCGGAAGCCGATCTGCATCGCAGGCGACGATTTCATCGAGCAGGACAAGCTCGTCGAGCGGGTGCAGATCTTTCCTGACTTTGCGGAGCGGCAAGACAAGGCATTGGCCAGCGAGCTGCGAGGCTCGGTCGGCAAGCGGGTGGTCGTCGAGGGAGCCTCGCCATTCGGCGCCCATACCGGCCACCATCACGCCCCTGTCTTGTTGCCCATAACAAGGATCATGCCCGCATCGGGCAATCGATGAATTCCTTGGAGCCTGGCGAGAGGGATGCGGACAACTTCCCGCAGTGGCTGGTGGCCCGATCGCCGGCCGTGCCGCCCTACCCCCGCGCGTCGCAGGCCCAGGCCCGGATCACGCATTCCTTGCCGCCGTACTGGTAGCAGAACCTGGTCGCGGCATTGAGCGCACTGGAGATGTGCGGCGCCACCGCCTGCCCAAAGGAGCCGCAGGGGTTGGCCATGTCGACGGCGAGTGCCGCGCAGGACCGGCTCATGGTCACGGTGGTCGGGCAGTCGCCCTTGCATTGCTTGCGCGCGGCGGCAACCGCCGCGGCCGGCGCCGGATAGTCGATGGCCTGGCCATAGGCGCCGCATTTGCCGATGGCCAGCGCGCCGGCGGCCAACGCCGCGGGTCCCGGGACCGGAACCGTCCCGGCGACGACGGACAACACGGCAACGATGACGGCGCGACGGCGCCAGGCCCAAGCAAAAGCCGAAGGCAACACGAACATCCCCTCCCCCAAGGTCGACAGGGCGCCGACTCGAGTGTCCCGAATCCGAAGTTCGCCACACTTTGCGGGACCTTCGGGGCGAACTTCGGATTCGAAAGGACACTAGAAGTCATTGAACCTAGTGTGGTTTGGTTCAGAAATTCCCCTGA
>JBKQQE010000582.1:0-10757 GCA_052326245.1 Xanthobacteraceae bacterium
GCAGCCCGTCGGCGCGCCGGAGGTGCCGGCCAACGGGCTGCGAAATCGGCGCCGGGCTGGTGATGATGGAAGTCGGCTTGCGGTCGTAGCTCGCGAGCCAGGACAGAAACAGGCTGGTGACAAAGAATCCGAACGCCAGAATCGCCGTGGTCCGCGTCAGCAGGTTTGCCGTGCCTCGGCTGCTCATGAAGCCGCCGCCGCCGCCGACGCCTAGGCCGCCACCTTCCGAGCGCTGCAGCAGCACGGTGCCGATCAGGGCGCCGACAATCATGAGATGGATGACGATAATGACGGTCTGCATCGGATCCTAACCATTACAAACGAAATGCCCCGCGCAACCGGCGGTGACACGCGCTTGCTGGAGTTGAAGTTGCGGCGGTGTCTACAACATGGCGTCCGCGATGGCCACCCCCGCCGCGCGTCTTTCCATTTAGGGACAGGCGCTTGCGATCGCAAGAAAATCGGCCGCCTTGAGGCTCGCGCCCCCAACCAGGGCACCGCCGACATTGGGCACCGCCATCAGTTCGCCGGCATTGGCGGGTTTCACCGAGCCCCCGTAAAGAATTCGCACCCCCGCCCCCTGAGAATTCAGGTGAGCTAGCAGCTTCTCCCGTATAAACCCATGAATTAATTCAACATCTTTTACGGTCGGGACCCGCCCGGTGCCGATCGCCCAGACCGGCTCATAGGCGATCACGAGATCGCACGCTGAGGTTTGCTGCTCCGGCAACGACCCGGCAAGCTGGCGCGCCAGCACATCGAGGGTTTCACCACGGTCCCGCTCGGCCTGGGTTTCCCCGATGCAAACGATGGGGGTCAGGTGGGCCCGCCAGGCGGCCAGCACCTTGTCCCTCACCACCGCGTTGGTCTCGCCGTGATCGCTGCGGCGCTCCGAATGCCCGACAATCACGGCGACCGCGCCCGTGTCTGCCAGCATCTCGGCGGAGATATCGCCGGTATGCGCGCCGGACGCCGCGGCGTGACAATCCTGTCCGCCGAGCAGAACGGGGGAACCCTTGAGGACGCTTGCGGCGCTCCACAGCAGGGTCGCCGGCGGGCAGACCATGAGCTCGACCTTGCCGGCCAGGCCTTCGGCTCCAAGGGCGATCGCCGCGAGTTCGACGGCCGAGGCCTTCAGGCCGTTCATCTTCCAGTTTCCCGCAATCAGCGGCTTTGCCCCACCCGTCATCGGCGCTCCTCGTTCACAGATCCGGCCTTGCGCTAGCAGAGCAGGCAAGCTGGCGCCAGTTCCGTCAACCGGCATCCGCGCGTCAACCGGGGAGCTCGGCGCGGCTCCGGCAATTTCCAAACCCCCGCATCGGGTTGCGAGCCACCGGCACCCCCTTTATGATAGCGGGGCTTGCCGTGGCGCACGATACCAGCGCCGGCCTTCTCTCATGAAAAGACGGATTCAATGCTTCGAGGAATGCGTAAGGCCTCATCCAACTGGCTCGGCAAAACCATCATGGCCGCGGTCATGGGGGTGCTCATCATCAGTTTCGGCGTCTGGGGCATCGCTGATATTTTCAGGGGCTTCGGACGCTCGACGCTGGCCAAGATCGGCCACACCGAGATTTCCGCCGAACAATTCCGTCAGCTTTACACCGAAAAGCTGCAGCAGATCGGGCGCCAGTTCGGCCGGCCATTGACCAGCGAGCAGGCCCGCGCATTCGGTCTGGACCGCCAGCTGCTGCAACAGACCATCGCCGAAGCCTCGCTTGACGAGGCCGCACGGCGCATGGGGCTCACGCAATCGGACGCCGACGTCGTGCGCGCCATCCACGAAGACCCGAACTTCAAGAACGCCGCCGGCAACTTCGACCCGCTGCGCTTTAGCCAGCTCATCCGCCAGTTCGGCTATACCGAGCCACGCTACATCACCGAACAGCGCCGCGTGCTGTTGCGGCGGGAGATCGCCGGGACGCTGAGCGCGGATCTGAAGCCGGCGGCCATCCAGGTCGACGCGATGCACCGGTTCCAGAGCGAGCAGCGCTCGGTCGAATTCCTGCGGCTGGTGCCGGCGCTCGCCGGGACCGTGGAGCCGCCGGCGCCCGAAGCGCTGGCGAGCTACTTCGACGAGCGCAAGAGCCTGTTCCGGGCCCCCGAATTCCGCAAGGTTACCTTCGTCGTTGCGACCCCCGAAGCGCTCGCGAACACAGCATCGGTGTCCGACGAGGAGGTCAGGAAGGCCCACGACGAGGCGCTGGCAAGTCTGTCGACCCCGGAAAAGCGTCAGGTGTTCAAGATCGGCTTTGCCAACATCGAGGAAGCCAAGGCGGCGCGCGAACGGATCGCGGCGGGGCTGTCGTTCGAGGACGTTGCCAAGGAGCGAAACCTGTCGCCTGCGGACGTGGATCTCGGCCTGGTCGCAAGATCCGGCATCCTCGATGCGGCGGTCGCAGATGCCGCCTTCGCGCTCAACGCCAATGACGTGAGCCAGCCGATCCAAGGCCAGTTCGGCATCGCGCTGGTCAAGGTTACGACCATCGAGCCGGGCAAGACGCCGAGCTACGACGAGGTCGCCCCCAAGCTGAGGGCCGAGATGGCCCAGGCGCGCGCCAAGGGTGCGGTCAGCGACGTCTACAACAAGATCGAAGACGAGCGCGGCGGCGGCGCCAGCCTCGCGGATGCGGCGCAGAAGGTCGGGCTGACGCCGGTGACGATCGATGCCGTCGATCGATCCGGACGCGGGCCCAACGGGCAACCGGTGAGCGGGTTGCCGCAGGGCATCGACCTCGTCAATGCCGCGTTCGCCAGCAACGTCAATGTCGAGAATGACCCGCAGCAGTACAAGGGAGGCTACATCTGGTACGACGTCGTCGACGTCATCGCCTCGCGGGAGCGCGGGCTTGACGAGGTCAAGGACCAGGTCGAGGCGCGCTGGAAGGATGACCAGATCAGCATGCGCCTGCGCGACAAGGCCAAGGAACTGGAGGCCAAGCTCGAAGGCGGCGCCAGCATGGCCGACACCGCGGCGGGCCTCGGCATCAAGCTGGAATCCGCGAGCGCGTTCAAGCGGGCGGCAACGCTCGAGAACGCGCCGGAAACCCTGGTGACGGCCGCCTTCCGCACCCCCAAGGGCGGCTACGGCACCACGCCGGGGGCGACTGCGACCGAATTCCTGGTCTTCCACGTCACCGACGTCACCGTGCCGCCGCTGGATCTCGCCAGCGCCGACACCAAGAAGCTGCAGGACGTTCTGCAGAAGTCCCTGACCGACGAACAGATCGGTCAGTACATCGCCAAGCTCGAAACCGAGGTCGGCGTAAGCATCAATGAGGCGGCCTTCGCCGCCGCGACCGGCGCCGTGGCGAATTGATCATCATGGACGATTTCAAAGCGATCATCGCCAAAGTAGCCACCGGCGCCGCGCTGTCGCGCGAGGAAGCCGCGTCCGCGTTCGACCGCATGATGTCCGGCGAGGCCACCCCCTCGCAGATGGGCGGCTTGCTGATGGCGCTTCGCGTCCGCGGGGAGACCGTCGACGAGATCACCGGCGCGGTTTCCGCGATGCGGTCCAAGATGCTGAGGGTGCGCGCTCCGGCCGACGCGGTCGACGTGGTCGGCACCGGCGGCGACGGTTCGGGATCGGTCAACGTCTCGACCTGCGCCTCCTTCATCGTGGCCGGCGCCGGCGTTCCGGTCGCCAAGCATGGCAACCGCGCGCTGTCGTCGCGATCCGGCGCCGCCGATTGTCTCGCCGCGCTCGGGGTCCGCATTGATCTGACGCCCGACGCGGTGGGACGATGCATCGATGAGACCGGCATCGGCTTCATGTTCGCCCCGGCCCATCACCCGGCGATGAAGAACGTCGGGCCGACGCGGGTCGAGCTGGCGACCCGGACGATCTTCAATCTGCTCGGGCCGCTGTCCAACCCGGCCGGCGTCACTCGCCAGATGGTCGGCGTGTTCTCGCGGCAATGGGTGAATCCGCTGGCGCAGGTCTTGAAGAACCTCGGGGCCGAAAGGATCTGGGTTGTCCACGGTTCCGACGGACTCGACGAGATCACCCTCACCGGCCCCACGGCGGTGGCGGCGCTCGACAACGGGGTGATCCGCAGCTTCGAGATCACCCCGGAAGACGCGGGCCTGGCACGCGTCCCGACCGGCGCGCTCAAGGGCGGCGACGCGACCGAGAACGCGCAGGCGCTGCTCGATGTCCTGAAGGGAAAGCCGGGCGCGTTTCGCGACGTCGCCCTGCTCAACGCCGCGGCGGCGCTCATCGTCGCCGGCCGCGTCAGCGATCTGAAGGAGGGCGTTGCGCTCGGTCGGCATTCGATCGACAGCGGCGCCGCCGCCAACAAGCTCGATCGCCTCATCGCCGTGTCGAACGACTGAGCGGGGCGCACCATGTCCGACATCCTCACCAGGATCGAAGCCTACAAGCGCGAGGAGATCGCCGCCGCGCGGCGGGCGCGGCCGCTGTCCGAGGTGGAAGCGGCGGCCAGGGCCAATGCGGCCCCGCGGGGCTTCACGGCGGCGATCCGCACGCGGCTTGAGCGCGGCGACTACGCGCTGATCGCCGAAATCAAGAAGGCCTCGCCCTCGAAGGGACTGATCCGCGCCGACTTCGACCCGCCGGCGCTGGCCAGGGCCTATGAAGCCGGCGGAGCCACCTGTCTGTCGGTGCTGACCGACGCCCCCTCGTTTCAGGGAAGCCTTGATTTCATGGTGGCGGCGCGGGCTGCGGTTTCGCTTCCCGTGCTGCGCAAGGATTTCATGTCGACCCCTACCAGGTCGCCGAGGCGCGCGCCTATGGCGCCGACTGTGTCCTCGTGATCATGGCTGCGCTCGAGGATGCCGTCGCGGCGGAGATCGAGGACGCAGCCCACGCGCACGGGATGGACGTGCTGGTCGAGGTTCACGACGAGGCCGAACTCGACCGCGCCCTCAAATTGCGGTCGCCGCTGCTCGGCATCAACAACCGCAACCTCCGGACCTTCGAGACGACGCTTGCGACCAGCGAGCGGCTGGCGCCGCGGGTGCCGAAGGACCGCATCATTGTCGGCGAAAGCGGCATCTTCGCCAACGAGGACCTGGCGCGCCTGGCACGGATCGGCATCTCGACCTTCCTGGTCGGCGAAAGCCTGATGCGGCAGGACGACGTGACGGCGGCGACGCGGACGCTGCTCGGGCGCAGCGGCGAAAGCCGTGCCAACGGGCGGCACTGAGGCCATGGCCAGGCCGACCAAGACCGCCCTCACCCATATCAGCCGCCGCGGCGAAGCCCGCATGGTCGACGTGTCCGCGAAAGCGGCGACGGAACGGCTTGCCGTGGCGCAGGGTTGCGTCGTCATGTCGAAGGCGACGCTCGACCTCGTTCGGCAGGGCAACGCGGCCAAGGGCGACGTGCTCGGGACCGCGCGGATCGCCGGAATCATGGCGGCGAAGCGCACGTCGGAGTTGATTCCGCTGTGCCACCCGCTGGCGTTGTCGAAGGTCGTCATCGAGATCGAACCCGACTTGACGCTGCCGGGCTGCCGCGTCACCGCGACGATCAAGGTCACCGGACCCACGGGGGTGGAAATGGAGGCCCTGACGGCGGTCTCGGTGGCCTGCCTGACCATTTACGACATGATCAAGGCGGTCGAACGCGGGGCACGGATCGAAGCCATCCACCTGATCGAGAAGTCGGGTGGCAAGTCCGGGCACTACGTCGCCCCGCCGCCGCCAGTGGAATCCGGCCGCGGCCGCAAATGACAGGAGCCGGAACATGGCGCTGATGCCCGTTGGCGACGCCCTCGCCGCCGTGTTGACCGGCGTAGATGCGCTTGCCGAAGAAGCCGTCAGCTATGACGACGCGTTTCACCGGGTGCTCGCCAGGGACCTCACCGCTCTGCGCACCCAACCCCCGGCGGCGATGTCGGCCATGGACGGCTATGCGGTCCGCGCCGACGATCTCGGCGCCTTACCGGCCCGGCTCAGGGTCATTGGCGAGGTCGCCGCGGGACGCCCCTGCGATCTGGCCGTTGGTCCCGGCGAAGCCGTCCGAATCTTCACCGGCGGCGTTGTCCCCGCCGGCGCCGACACGGTCGTCATTCAGGAAGACACGACGCGCGATGCCGACACCGTCACCATCAGTTCCGGTACCGCGGCGGGGCGCAATATCCGCGTGGCCGGGGTCGACTTCCGCGCCGGCGACGTGCTGCTGCGCAAGGGCGCGCGCCTCACCGACCGCGATCTCTCGCTGGCCGCGTCGATGAACCATGCTTCGCTTCCGGTGCACCGGCGCCCGCGGGTCGCGCTGGTCGCCACCGGCGACGAACTGGTGATGCCGGGGGGCCAACCGCAGCCGGGCCAGATCGTCTATTCCAACGGCTACGCGCTGCGCGCGCTGGCGCGCGCCGAGGGCGCCGACGTCATCGACCTCGGCTTGGTGGGCGATACCCTCGAGGCCACCACCCATGCCATCCGCCGCGCCCGCGACAGCCAGGCGGACATCCTCGTCACCACCGGCGGGGCATCGGTCGGAGACCATGACGTGGTTCAGCGCGCGCTGACCCACGAAGGGGTCGATCTGGCGTTCTGGAAGGTCGCTTTGCGGCCCGGCAAGCCGATGATGCACGGTCGATCGGGCGCGATGCGCGTGCTCGGGCTGCCCGGCAATCCGGTCTCCTCCTACGTCTGCGCCTTCCTGTTCATGGTGCCGTTGATTCGCGCCCTCTCCGGGCGCAGCGACGTTCACCACCTGTTCGAGGCGGCCGAACTCGCCGCCGACCTGCCGCAAAACGACCAGCGGCAGGACTATCTCCGCGCCCAGCTCTCGCCGCGGCCCGACGCACTGCCGCTGGCAACCGCCGTGACCCGCCAGGACAGCTCCCTGCTCGCCTATCTCGCGTCGGCCCAGGCCCTGATCGTCCGGGCCCCGTTCGCGCCGGCCACCCCTGCCGGATCGGTGTGCCGCATCCTTAAGCTCCCCCTTTAGCCGGCCGGCGTTTTGTTGACGTCAAATTAAGAGATTGCGGAACACATATCGAACATATAGTGTCCGTTCATGATTTGTTTCGAGCGAGTCCCGTTTCTCGGCCTATCGTGACTGGGTCGCCGCCACGGCACCAAATTCGGGGGAATATCTGAGATGCTGACGCGCAAGCAGTACGAACTCCTTCGCTTCATCAATGAGCGGCTGAAGGATGCAGGGGTCCCGCCCTCGTTCGACGAGATGAAAGATGCCCTGGATCTGCGGTCCAAGTCCGGCATCCACCGTCTGATCACGGCGCTCGAGGAGCGCGGCTTCATCCGGCGGCTGCCGAATCGCGCCCGCGCCATCGAAGTCATCAAGATGCCCGAGCAGGCGGCAAACAACGGCAATGGCCGCCGCGGCTTCACGCCGAGCGTCATCGAGGGAAATCTCGGGCGGATCGTCCGCTCCCCCTCCGAGGACGAAGGCGGCCGTCCCGTCGCCATCCCCGTGATGGGTCGCATCGCGGCCGGCACCCCCATCGAGGCGCTGCAAAACCGCACGCACACCATCAATGTCCCCCCCGAGATGCTGGCCTCCGGCGAGCACTACGCGCTTGAGGTGCGCGGCGACTCGATGATCGAGGCAGGCATTCTCGACGGCGACGTCGCGCTGATCCAGCGCACCGAGGGCGCCGATACCGGCGATATCGTGGTGGCACTGTTCGACGAAGAAGAGGCGACCCTGAAACGATTTCGCCGCCGCGGCGCCTCGATCGCGCTCGAACCGGCCAACGCCGCCTACGAGGTCAGGATTCTGCCGCCCAATCGGGTTCGGATCCAGGGCAAGCTGGTGAGCCTGTTCCGTCGCTATTGACGGTGTGACGGCGTTACCGCCTCGCTTGCGATCTCAGTCCTCGAACTGCGGATCGGGAGGCGTGGCGTCCTGGAACGGGCTTGCCGTCGAGGCCGCCGACACACTGTTGTTGGCGAGCGTCGCCGGTGACAAGGGGCGATCCGCCCCGTCGGGCGTCTGGGCCTCAACGGTGACTTTGGCGCCCGCGCGTCGCACGGCCACGGCTCCAGACCGGCGCAGCCGCAAGCGGTCAATCACGACCGCCGGACAGCCAGGCGGTGACGGGCTTGCCGCGACGATGAACGACGCCCGCGCGCAATCGTCGTCGAACGCATCGGGCCGGTTCGCCATCGTGACCAGCGCCCCATCGCGCAGGGCGGCCACGCACCCCGCCTCGTCGCACGACACCCGCTCCGACAAGGACGGATCGACCACGGTCCGCGCGTCGGCATCGGCCGCCAGCCACTCCCGGAGCAGGAACGCGTCCTTGCCGGTTTGCATCACATGCAGCAGCCCGTCCGCGCCGCGCACCCCGACGTGACGGCCATCCGCTGACACCAGGATATCCGGTTGCGGGCTGGCTATTGCCCACAGCGTGGCTGCCGCCGCCACGGCCGCGCCGGCCCATCGCAGCAGCGTCCTGAGCAGGGTGAAGAGGATCATTCCCGCGGTGGCCGCGAGCAGCGGCCCAGTACCGAACGCGGGCATGCGGCCGATCGCCCCGGGCAGCGCGGCCACCCACTCCGCCACGACGATCATCCAGATGATCCCGACGTCCATTAGCCGCCAGAAAATGCCGTCGAGGCCGAACGGCATGGCGAGCAGCCCGAGCATTCCGGCGGGCATCACCAGCGCGGAAACCACCGGCATCGCCGCCAGGTTGGCCAGCACGCCGTAGGGGGTGACCCGGTGGAAATGGAAGGCGGGATAGGGCATCGTCGCCAGCCCGGCAACCGTCGAGGCCAGCGCCAGCGTGGTGATCTCTCGCGCGCCCCACATCGCCGCACGCCCGACCGCGGAATTGTCGGCATGCGCAAACAGGCGCGGTATGCCGTTGGCGATCAGCGCCACCAGGGCAAGCGTTGCCGCGAACGACATCTGAAAGCTCGGATGAACGAGGGCTTCCGGCGCGATCAGCAGCACTATCAAGGCGGCGATCGCCAGCGTGCGAAACGTGACCGCGCGACGGTCGACCATCACCGCGATCAGCACGACCGCCGTCATCAGGTACGATCTTTGGGTCGCAACCTCGGATCCCGACAGCAACAGATAGAACGTCGCCGCGACCAGCGCGGCCCCGGCCGCCCATTTCTTGACCGGAAATCGGACCGTAAGCACCGGGATCAGCGCGAGCAAGGCGCGGACCGTGAAGAACACCACGCCGGCGACCACCGCCATGTGATAGCCGGAGATCGAAAGCACGTGGCCGAGGCCCGAGATGAACATCGCGTCGTTGACCGGCGTCGTGATGGCGTCGCGCCGACCGGTCAATAGCGCGGTGGCGATGGCGCGGGAATCGCCGCCGACCACGGTTCGGATCCGTGCATCGACCGCGTCGCGCATGGACTGCAGCGCAGCGGCGTAGCGCAACCAGAGGCCCCCGCCCTGCGGCGGCACGGCGACCTTGACGGCACCGGTGACGAAACCGGAAGCGGCGATGCCCTGGAAATACATGTCGCGGGGCGAAGTCATAGCTGCCGGGTCGCAATGGCGCGAGCGGCGGCGAGAGCCGCGCCTTGACTTCAATGAAGGCGCCGACCGGCGGCGCCGTGCCCTTCCTCACCGACAGCCTGACGCGATCGAGTTTGAGCTCCTGTCGCGGGCCCGCCATGTCTTCGACGCGCAACACGAAGCGGTCGGAACGCTCACGCTCCTCGTAGGTCTCGACGAAGCCCTTCAGGGCTACCGCGGAGACCGGCCGCGCCAGCACGGTGTGCGCGATCAGCCGGGTTTTCAGCGCTGCCGTGGCAAAGCCGGTGGCCATCGCGGCAATCATGACCGCGAGCGGAAATGCCCTGTGACGACGCAGCGCCACGACCAATCCGCACAGCGTCGCGGCCGTCGCGAACGCGACCCAAACCACCGGCTCGCGATCAGCAGTGAAATAGACCGCGATGCCCGTGCCAAAAGCGACCGGGACCCAGGGCAGAAGCCGTCCCGCAGCCGCTTCGGTGCGCACCCAGTCCCGCAGCACGACGGCCCAGCCCAGCCGGAGCCCGAAGCCGCCCGGCACGCGCGCGGGCGCCACCACCGGCTGCGGCCATGTACCGGCACGCGCCGGCGCCGGCGGCTCATGCAGCGCCATACGCGACACTCCCCATTCCGGCTCCCCTCCGCGCTAAGATGCGAAACAGGTGGGGTAAGCTAACCGGTCGTCATGCCTGCGCCTCGCGAATGGGGCCGGTCTGCCCGCAAAGCTGCGCCAACACCTGGTCCGAAGTTTCCCGCACTGCCTGGGATTGACCGCTGGTGAAGTCGACAACGCAATTCGCCGCCGGATCCACCTCTCCGGCATGAGGAATTCGAACGCGAACCATCTGATCACCACTTACGAGCACTTGAATGCCGGCGGGGTTGGTGAGCTTGATCCAGGTCATTTGCAACGCCCTTCGCCTTAAGAGATTTTGTTTTTCCGCAATCCTACATTGTATTTAAGTATTTAACGGTCCTTCGTCAGCGACCTAGCCTGCATGGCGGGGGCGCTCGATGGAATCCGTTTCGGGGGCATGCCCACGACAACGTGGCTGCGGCCGCCGACGCTAGCCGTTGGCGGCGCGGTCATGGGGAGATATTCCGCGATCGCGGCACACCCTCCGTGCGAGTATGCTACACGATACACGGTCCAGTGGTCATCCCCTGATTCCAAACCCGGCCGGGACTAACACCGTGACCATTCCGGCCTTGCAGATCGCCACAGCCCAGGAGGCGACGGATCGAGCGGGCGTTACGCGACCGCAGGGGAAGCCGACGCCGGGCCGCCGCCGGCCGAGACCTTGGCCCA